>JBBRID010000225.1:0-6803 GCA_038221635.1 Burkholderiales bacterium | reverse complement strand
GCCTGAGGCGGTTTGCCACGGGGGTGCAGGCCGCCTTCCTGCCCGCCGCGGGTCGACAGGTAGGCACCGGCCCACCCGCCGGCCTCGGCCACTCTCCACCGTTCGAATGCACAGAAGAAATCCGCCTCAGTGCAATTCCTTCGCATGATTGATCGTGTAGCGAGGAATCTCGACGGTGAGATCCTTGTCCGCCAGGATCGCCTGACAGGACAGCCGTGAATTGGGCTCGAGCCCCCAGGCCCGGTCCAGCAGATCTTCCTCGACTTCCTCGATCTCGCCGAGCGACGGAAAACCTTCACGAACGATCACGTGGCAGGTCGTGCATGCTGCGCTCATCTCGCAGGCGTGTTCGATCTCGACACCGTTCTCGAGCAACGCTTCGCAGATCGATGTGCCGGGAGCGGCCGTGAATTCCTTGCCCTGCGGGCAGACTTCGATGTGGGGCAATACCTTGATCTTGGGCATCTTATGTTCTTGCTGAGGCTTCAGACATCTTCGATGCGCCGGCCGGCCAGCGCCTGGCGGATGCCACGGTTCATGCGTTCGGCGGCGAACGCTTCGGTGGTGGCGGCGAGCGCTTCGACAGCCGCATCGATCGCGGCGTGGTCCACGCTTTCACGGGTGGCTTGCAACGCCGCCATCGCGTCCTCGATGGTCTGGCGCTCACCCTCTTCGAGCAGGTCACCATCGGCCTGCAGCGCCGATTTCGTCGCCAGCAGCAGGCGTTCGGCTTCGACGCGTGATTCGCGCAGGCTGCGTTCTCGCATGTCGCCTTCGGCGGTGCTGAAGCTTTCACTCAGCATGCGCGCAATATCGGAATCCTCGAGGCCATAGCTGGGCTTGACGTTGATGGCCGCCTCCACGCCGGACCCGAGTTCGCGCGCGCTGACGCTCAGCAGGCCGTCGGCGTCGACCTGAAAAGTGACTCGAATGCGCGCGGCACCCGCAGCCATCGGAGGTATGCCGCGAAGTTCGAAGCGTGCCAACGATCGGCAGAATTCGACCTGTTCGCGTTCACCCTGCAAAACGTGAATGGCGAGCGCCGTCTGACCGTCTTTGAAGGTCGTGAAATCCTGAGCGCGGCTGGTCGGGATGCTGCTGTTGCGCGGCACGATGCGCTCGACCAGCTCGCCCATTGTTTCCAGGCCCAGCGAGAGCGGAATCACATCCAGCAGCAGCAACTCTTCGGCCCCCGCGTTGCCGGCCAAGGCGTTGGCCTGAATTGCCGCGCCGATCGCGACCACCTCGTCGGGATTCAGGTCGATCAAGGGTGGCTTTCCGAAAAACTCGCCCACCATCGCCTGCACCATCGGCATGCGCGTCGAGCCACCCACCATCACGACGCCCTGAACTTCCGCTCGTTCGGCCTTGGCATCGCGCAAGACCTTGCGCAGCGCCGCTGACGTGCGGTCGAGCAAGGGCTTGGTCAGCGTTTCGAACTCGGCGCGTGAAACTCGAACCGCCAGTTCACCCGCCGCCAACGGACAGGCGATGGTGGCGTGATCGTTGGACGACAGTTTCTCCTTTGCCGCACGGGCGGCGACCAGCAAGGCGCGCTTGTCCTGCGCCGAATCGGCCGTCAGACCCGACCGCTGCAGGGCCCAATCGGCCAGCAGGTGATCGAAGTCGTCGCCGCCAAGCGCGCTGTCGCCACCCGTGGCCACCACCTCGAACCCGCCCGCGCTCAGCCGCAGCAGCGAGATATCGAAGGTGCCGCCGCCGAGGTCGTAGACCGCAATCAGGCCTTCGGAGCCGTGCTCCAGCCCGTAGGCGATGGCCGCGGCAGTCGGCTCGTTGATCAGGCGAAGCACGTTCAAGCCCGCCAGCTCGCCGGCGTCCTTGGTAGCCTGGCGTTGAGCATCGTCGAAGTAGGCCGGCACGGTGATGACGGCACCGAACACGTCGTCATCGAAACTGTCCTCCGCGCGCTGGCGCAGCGTTGCCAGCAGTTCTGCGGAAACCTCGACCGGCGACTTCACGCCATCCACGGTCTGAATCTTCAACATGCCCGGCGAATCGGTGAAGTCGTACGGCAACCTGGCGCGATCAACGATATCGCTCAGGCCGCGGCCCATGAAGCGCTTGACGGAGACGATGGTATTTTTTGGATCTGTCGCCGCAGCCGCAAGTGCCTCGGCGCCGATCTGGCGCCGGCCTTCCGGCAGATAACGAACAGCTGATGGCAGGATCACCCTGCCCTGTCCATCCGGCAGGCACTCGGACACGCCATTGCGCACCGCTGCGACCAAAGAATGGGTGGTACCGAGATCGATGCCGACAGCGATGCGCCGTTGATGAGGATCTGCGCTGCCACCGGGTTCCGATATCTGCAATAGAGCCATGTCAGTATTCTTGTTGTTCCAGCGCTTCGAGCCGGCGGTCGACATCGTCCTCGAACCGCTCGACGAACATCATGGCCCGAACCTGTTGGGCAGCTTCGGCAAAGTCGCCGCGCGCATCCAGCGTTTCCTGCAGCTTGTCGAGTGCATCGCGTCGAAACGCCGCCACATTTTCGGCGATCTTGGTGACTGACGGCAGATCCTCGGCATCGTCCAGATCCTCTCGCCATGTCATCTGCTGGATCAGGAAATCGGCAGGCATCGCCGTGTTGCTTTCCGCGTCGATCGCCGCGCCAGACAACTCACACAGATAAGCTGCACGCTTCAAGGGATCACGAAGGCGCTGATATGCCTCATTGACTCGAACGGCCCATTGCATCGCCACCCGCCGGGCCGCAGCGCCCTCGGCCGCAAATCGATCTGGATGCACCTTGCCCTGCAGCGCGCGCCATCGAGCATCGAGTTCGGCGCGATCCTGAGCGAAACGCCGCGGCAGGTCGAACAGTTCAAAGTCGTCGCTGTCGAACTTCATCGCGCATTCGATCCGACATAGGCGCCGATGCGGGCTTGGCCTAACTGGTTGAGCCGACTGGTATGGCTTCGCGCTGAGGCGAAGCGGTCAGACGCGGAAGGACTCACCACATCCGCAACGATCCTTCTCGCGCGGGTTGTGAAACTTGAAACCCTCGTTCAAACCCTCGCGTACAAAATCGAGTTCCGTTCCGTCGATATACGGCAGACTCTTCGGGTCAACCAGCACCTTGACGCCATGGCCTTCGAAGACCCTGTCTTCCGGTGCCACGTCATCGGCATATTCGAGCTTGTAGGCCAAGCCGGAACAGCCGGTGGTCTTGACGCCCAGACGCACGCCCACACCCTTGCCGCGTTTGGCAAGGTAACGCGTCACATGGCGGGCAGCCGCCTCTGTCAGGGTGACACTCATGTCGATCAATGGCTGGCTGCAGGCTCGGCGACGGTTGCACCATGTCCGGCCTTGGCGCGGTAGTCGGTCACTGCGGCCTTGATGGCATCTTCAGCAAGGATCGAGCAATGGATCTTGACCGGAGGCAGCGCCAGTTCCTCGGCGATGTGCGTATTCTTGATCGTCAGCGCTTCGTCGAGCGACTTGCCCTTGACCCATTCGGTCACCAGCGAACTCGACGCAATGGCCGAACCGCAACCGTAGGTCTTGAACTTGGCGTCCTCGATCAGGCCGGTTCGTGGATTGACCTTGATTTGCAACTTCATCACGTCGCCGCAGGCCGGTGCACCAACCATGCCGGTGCCAACCGTATCGTCACCCTTGTCGAATGACCCGACGTTGCGTGGGTTTTCGTAGTGCTCAACAACCTTTTCACTGTATGCCATGAGATTTCTCCTGCAAATTCAATTCAATCAATGCGCAGCCCACTGGATGGTGCTGATATCAACACCTTCCTGGTACATGTCCCACAGCGGAGACAACTCGCGCAACTTGGCGACACGATCTTTCAAAGTGGCGACGACATAGTCGATTTCTTCCTCGGTCGTGAACCGGCCGATCGTCATGCGCAGACTCGAGTGCGCCAGTTCGTCGCTGCGGCCCAGGGCGCGCAGCACATAGCTGGGCTCCAGGCTGGCTGACGTGCACGCTGAACCGGAAGAAACCGCAATGCCCTTGATGCCCATGATCAAGGACTCGCCCTCGACATAGTTGAACGACATGTTGACGTTGTGCGGCACGCGTTTTTCCGGGTGGCCGTTCAGAAAGGTCTGCTCGATATCCTTCAGGCCATTCATCAGGCGTTGCTGCATTGATCGGATGTGCGCGTTTTCAACATCCATTTCCTCGCGGGCAATGCGAAAAGCCTCGCCCATGCCAACGATCTGATGGGTTGGCAAGGTGCCTGAACGCATGCCGCGCTCATGGCCGCCGCCGTGCATCTGCGCTTCGATACGCACACGCGGCTTGCGGCGCACATACAGCGCACCGATGCCTTTGGGGCCATAGGTCTTGTGCGATGCCAGACTCATCAGATCGACCGGCAGAGTTGCCAGATCGATTGCCACCTTGCCAGTGGCCTGTGCTGCATCGACATGAAAGATGATGCCGCGCTCGCGGCACATGGCGCCGATGGCCGCGATGTCCTGGATCACGCCGATCTCGTTGTTGACGAACATCACCGACACCAGGATGGTGTCCGCACGCATCGCGGCCTTCAGCTTGTCGAGATCGAGCAGACCATCTTCCTGCACATCAAGATACGTCACATCGAAGCCTTGGCGCTCGAGCTCGCGCATCGTGTCGAGTACGGCCTTGTGTTCGGTCTTGACGGTGATCAGGTGCTTGCCGCGCGTCTTGTAGAACTGCGCAGCCCCCTTGATCGCCAGGTTGTCCGACTCCGTTGCGCCAGAAGTCCAGACGATCTCGCGCGGGTCGGCGCCGATCAGTTCGGCAACCTGCTGCCGCGCCTTCTCGACCGCTTCTTCCGCTTCCCAACCCCAGGCATGGCTGCGCGACGCCGGATTGCCGAAGTTCTCACGCAGCCAGGGGATCATCGCGTCGACAACGCGCTGATCCACTGGATTGGTAGCTCCGTAATCCATATATATCGGAAAATGCGGCGTCATATCCATGGAATAACTGGCTCTTGAAGGAAAAGGGAAAAGGGGAAAAGGGGAAAAGGTTGTGATGTGTAATGGCTTCGCTTATTTCGAGAATGCCGTGCCCAGCGCAAATACTGAGTTGGGAGCAGTAATCTTGATCGGCTTGACCACCGGCTGCGTCGAGATTGCACGCTTGACCGGCTGCTCCTCGATCGACACACCCTTTGCCAATTGCTCGTCGACAAGCTTCTTCAGCGAAATCGAATCGAGATACTCGATCATGCGGGTATTCAGGCTCGCCCACAGGTCGTGCGTCATGCAACGGCCGGAGTCGTCGCCCATGCAATTTTCCTTGCCGCCGCAGCCGGTCGCATCGATCGGCTCGTCGACCGCAACGATGATGTCGGCAACCGAAATCTCTTCCGATTTGCGGCCCAGTGAATAACCGCCGCCGGGACCACGGGTGCTCTCGACCAGTTCATGCCGGCGCAACTTGCCAAACAGTTGTTCAAGATAGGACAACGATATCTGCTGCCGTGAGCTGATAGCCGCGAGGGCGACCGGACCCGAATGCTCACGCAACGCGAGGTCAATCATCGCGGTCACTGCAAAGCGACCTTTGGTGGTCAGACGCATGAAGTTCTCCTGTAGCCCCAGGGGGCATGACAAACAAGACAAAACGCAGGGCTTGCCGTGCTTGAAAAACCATCTCAACGTTCGCACCAATAAGGTGCGTCTTACCCGAGTGGATTCGTCAAGTATAGCTTAAACCTACTGATTTGGTCAAGTTCTGACCCGGAAGTTCCCTGCGGATGCAAGCTTTGTCCAGGACACCAACACTTCGCCGACTGAGGGCAGGCCGAGCTTTGCAAAACCGGGCGGTATGCTCGGCCCCACAGCCAAAACGGGCACCGCTCAGTCGGCGCCGGAGCCGCTGACCGGCGGCAGCGGATCAATGTCGAGTGCCACGTCCGCGCATTGCGCCCGATTCCGCAAGGCGTGGTCGACCAGAACCAGTGCCAGCATCGCCTCGGCGATCGGCGTGGCGCGAATGCCGACACAGGGATCATGGCGGCCAAAGGTTTCCACCTCGGTCGCTCTGCCGGCGCGGTCGATCGACGGCCGGGGACTGCGGATCGAACTGGTCGGCTTGATGGCGATCGACACGGTGATGTCCTGCCCTGTGGAAATGCCACCCAGTACCCCACCAGCGTGGTTGCTGGCAAACCCGTCGGGCAGCATGGCGTCACCATGGGTGGTGCCTCGCTCGGTGACGCAGCCGAAGCCCGAACCGATCTCCACACCCTTTACCGCATTGATCCCCATCATTGCGTAGGCGATCTCAGCATCGAGCTTGTCGTATAAAGGCTCGCCCCAGCCCGCCGGAACGCCATGCGCAGCGACAGCTATGCGCGCGCCACAGCTGTCGCCGGCCTTGCGCAATTCGTCCATATAAGCTTCGAGGCGCGCAATGTCGCTGCGATTGGCGGCGAAAAATGGGTTTTCGGTGACGTACGACAAAGACTCGAATGGCACCGCGATGTCACCGAGTTGGGTCATGTACCCGCTGAAGCCGACACCGTGATGCTCGCGCAACCACTTGCGTGCCACCGCTCCCGCGCCCACCATCGGTGCCGTCAAGCGTGCCGACGATCGGCCTCCGCCGCGCGGATCACGCAGGCCGTATTTGCGCCAATAGGTGTAGTCGGCATGGCCTGGCCGGAAGGTATCGAGTATGTTGCCGTAATCGCGGCTGCGCTGATCGGTATTGCGGATCAACAGGCAGATCGGAGTTCCGGTGGTTTGACCCTCGAATACACCCGACAGGATTTCCACCGCGTCGGCTTCGTTTCGCTGCGTCACATGCCGACTGGTGCC
>JBBRID010000224.1:0-6844 GCA_038221635.1 Burkholderiales bacterium | reverse complement strand
TGTTCGAAAAATACCAGGCAAAGGAAGCGAAGCGATCGCGGGTTTCGTTCGAAATCCCGGACAGGCTGAAATCGAGCGCTCCAGACTCGATCAATTGCCAGATGCGGGCGCGCGGCATCAAGCTAACGTTGACCTTGCAGCCGCTGCGGCGCCTCAGTTCCTCGGAAATATCCTGGTCGATGCCCTCGCCACTCAGGCTGGAAAAAAGCAGCCCATGTTCGTGCAACGCCAGGCTGTAGGGGCGCGAGCAGTCGATTTTCTCGGCCGCCAGGCCCGCTGTAGACCAGAACATTGCCATTGTCAGGACCAGCAGGCAGTTCAGGACTCGCATCTCTCTCCTCTTGGGTGGTTCTCCGTCGACATCGATGCGCGACGCGAACTAGTAGTTCGATCCGCCAATGAGGTTACGAATGAAATCGATGCGTTCGTTCGTGCCGTAGCTATGGCGCGGATTTGCAACGACGCATGGCGGACGAAGGCGCGACTTCATGTAACCGGTTTGGCGGAACGAACTACTCGGTATCAATCGGCAATCCGCAACTATCGGACAGACCGGCCTGAAAATCCATCCCCCGTTTCAGGTGGCGGCAGCTTGGGCGGCGATCTCTGCCAGACGCTTCTTCTCACGCAACGCTGCCAGTTCGGCATCCTCGAACTTGCGGCGGTTCTCCTGCTGGAGCAGTTTTTCCTGGTGCCGCATTTCCTCGAGATCCTCCGGCTGCGGGTCTTCCTGTATCGACAAGGACATGAATGCCGCGGCCTGCGGTTCGCCACGATCGCTCTTCAACTTGATGTGCAGACGCAGTTCGTTGGCCGAATCGGCGTTGCGGATCGCTTCGTCGAAACCGATCAAGCCTTGGTCATACAGCTCGAACAAGGCCCAGTCGAAAGTGCGCATGCCCAGTTCGCGCGATTTCGACATGATCGCCTTCAACTCGTGGAACTGGCCCTGGAAGATGCGCTCGGCGATGGTCGGTGTATTCAACAAAATCTCGATCGCGGCCGATCGGCCGTTGCCGTCTTCGCGCCGTACCAGCCGCTGCGAAACGATGGAGCGCAGGTTGGCCGACAAGTCCATCAACAGTTGATTGCGCCGCTCTTCAGGGAAAAAATTGATGATTCGCTCGATGGTCTGGCTGGCGCTGTTGGCGTGCAAGGTGCCCAGGCACAAATGCCCGGTTTCGGCGAACGAGATTGCATGCTCCATGGTTTCGGCATCGCGGATCTCACCGATCAGAATCACGTCGGGCGCCTGGCGCAGAGTGTTCTTCAGTGCGTGATGCCACGATTTGGTATCGACGCCGACTTCGCGGTGCGTCACCAGCGACAGCCGCGACGCGTGCACATATTCGACCGGATCCTCGACCGTGATGATGTGGCCGGCCGATGTGCGGTTGCGGTGATCGATCATGGCCGCCAACGTGGTCGATTTGCCCGAACCGGTGGCGCCGACGACCAGCACCAGTCCGCGCTTGTTCATCACCACGTCTTTCAACACCTCGGGCAACTTCAGCTTCTCGAAATTCGGGATCTCCGAGGCGATCGTCCGGATCACCATGCTGACACTTTGCTGCTGCACGTAGACGTTAACCCTGAAGCGTGAAACGCCAGGCAGCGAGATCGCGAAGTTGCACTCCATCTCGCGTTCAAACTCGTCACGCTGATTGGCAGTCATCATTGCCTGGGCGAGTTGCCGCGTCACCTCAGCGCTCAGCTTCTGCTCGGTCAGCGGCTTCATGCTGCCATTCGATTTCATGCTCGGGGAGAAGTCAGCCGCAATGAACAGGTCCGACCCGCCGGCCTGGCTCATCGCGGCCAGCAGCTTGTGCATGTATGAACGGGCTTGGTCTTCGGTCAAGGCGGGCATCACGTATCCGTCGCACAGACTGGGGCGGCCGCCCACGCAGGCTCACCAGGCCCCGCGACCAGGCAGACCGATCGTGGACCGAGCATGCCACCCGCCGTCGGCCGTCGATTGGCCGAAAAGCATGACAAACACACCGATTGACAGCTGGTCAGGACAGCTGGGCTGCCGGCAGCACCTTGCGTTCGTCGGGCAGGAAGGTCACCACGGCCGCGGTGCAGACGGCAATCACCGCCATGCTGAGAAACAGCGTGTCGAACCCGGAGGCCTTGACGAACGGGCCGAGCAGCCACACCGCCAGCGAACTGATGCCTATCGATACCGTCAGCCTCGCACCGGCCACACGCGAGCGGATGCGATCGTCAACGTAACGCACGATCAAGGCATCGGTGAATGGAATAGCGCCGAATATGAAGACCATCACCACCAGCAGCAAGCCCAGCAACCACCAGCCACTGGCCTGGCTGGCAAGCGCCAGCAGCGGGATCTGGACCAACACGATACCCAGGTACAGCGGTTTCATCGGCACCCGGTCGATCAGGCGTCCGACCACCACCTGCGCCAGCGATGCCAAAGCGTAAACGGTTGCCAGCATCGCGCCGAGTGCCGCCGGGTCGTCGATGATGCCCCGAAAACGTTCGTTCAACAGCTGCGCATTGCCATTGGTCGTGAAATTGAACAACAAGGTGCCAGTGGCCGAAGCTGCGGTCATCACCGCGAATACCCGGGCCAGCAGCGCGGGCGGCAAGGTCACGCGCGCCTTCTTCACCCGTTTTGCAGGCGCCTCCAGCTCATGCGGGCACCAGCGTGCAAAAGCCAGCCCGCAACCGATCGACAGCAGCCCCGGCACTGCAAAGGCCGCGCGCCAGCCCAGCCATTGCACCAGCAAACCGGTGCTCAGCGCGGCGACCGCTATACCCAGATTGCCGGCCAAGCCGTTAATGCCGATGACGGCACCTGGTTTGTCGGTCGTTTGCAGCAGCATCGGAATGCCCACCGGATGGTAGATCGACGCAAAGATGCCGAGCAGCGTCAGCACTGCGGCCAGCTCCCAGGCATTGCGCGCCAGCGCGGCCAGCAGCGCCGAGGCTCCCATGCCGAAAAAGAACAGCAGCATCATGCGGCGCCGTCCCCACAGATCGCCGAGCCGGCCGGAAGGCAGCGACCCAAGACCGAACATCACGAACGCACCGACACCGAACGGCAACAGATCCTCCCAGTGTGCAAATCCGAACTCGGCCGCGATGGCGCCAACAGCGGTGGCAAATATCAGCAAAAACATGTGATCGACCGCGTGGCCGACATTCAGCAGCAGCGCGACTCGCCGCGACCAGCTCGGTTCGGACAAAGGCGGGCCGACCGGAACAGGCAGCAGGTCGGTGGAAGCAAGGGTCGGCGGCGGCATGCCATCAAGTGTGCACCAAGCCGGGGCAATCTGCGGCCGTCAAGACACCCCAGACATGGCAATATGTGGCGAGCCGGATACGCTTGCAGTGCCACGTTCCGAAGGCATGCGCAGCAAGCGCAATCCGTTGAATACCACCAACAGGCTTGCTCCCATGTCGGCAAATACCGCCATCCACATGGTCGCGTTGCCAAAGATGGCAAGCAGCAGGAAAACCGCCTTGATCACTATCGCCAGCCCGATGTTCTGCCACAACACGGCATGGGTTCGGCGCGACAGCCTGATCGTCTCGGCAAGCCGGGGTAGTTCGTCGTTCATCACGACGATATCGGCGGCCTCCATGGCAGTGTGCGTGCCGGCTCCACCCATTGCGAAGCCGATGTCGGCCTTGGCCAGTGCCGGTGCGTCGTTGATGCCGTCGCCGACCATGCCGGTCGCGCCGAAGCGTGACTGCAGATCCGCGATCACCGCGAGCTTGTCCTCGGGCAACAGATCGCCGTGGACTTCGACAATGCCGGCCTCGGCTGCGATCGTCCGTGCGGTGGCACCGTTGTCACCGGTCAGCATCACCGATCTGACGCCAAGCCCGCTCAATTCGGCGATCGCGGCTTTCGACGACGGTTTGATGCGGTCCGCGACCGCGCACAATGCGAGCACGCCACTGGTGGCGACCAGCAAACTGACCGAGCGCCCCGCTTCTTCGTGGACCCGCAGGCGGGATTCAATGGCGGGCGAACATTGGCCGCGTTCTTCGACCCAGCGGTGATTGGCAAGCACATAGTCCTCGCCATCGATGCGACCCGACACGCCACGTCCGGCAACTGCCGCGAAGTCGGACACCTCGTGTGCGGCTTCGTCGAGGCCGCGGGCGATCGCCTTCGAAACCGGATGATCGGACCGAGCTGCCAGACTGCTGGCCAACTGTTTCAAGCGACGCAAGCGGCCGTCGTCGGCGTCCGGATCGATGCTCTCGAACGCCACCAGCTGCGGCCTTCCCTCGGTGATCGTGCCTGTCTTGTCGAGCGCCAGCACCTTCAGAGTACGTGCCGCTTCGAGATGGACACCGCCCTTGATCAGGATGCCACGCCGAGCGGCACTCGCCAGTCCGCTGACCACGCTGACCGGTGTCGAGATCACCAATGCGCAAGGGCAGGCAATGACCAGCAGCACCAGCGCCTTGTACAGCGCCAGCGTCCAGGTCCAGCCCATCAGCCAGGGGGTCGATACGGCGACCGCGACCGCGAGCAAAAATACAGCAGGCGTATAGATCGCGGCAAAGCGGTCGACGAAGCGCTGCGTCGGTGCACGCGATCCCTGCGCCTGTTCGACCGCGTGAATGATGCGCGCCAACGTACTGTCAGAGGCCAGAGCCGTGGTGCGGATTTCCAGCGCGGCCGTCTGGTTGATGGTTCCGGAATAAACCTCGTCGCCGGGCCCCTTGTCGACCGACATGCTTTCTCCGGTGACCGGTGCCTGATCGACCGCGCTGTTGCCGGCGCTGATCGCACCGTCGAGCGGCACCCGCTCGCCCGGACGCAGACGGATCAATGATCCGACCGCAACGTCGTCGACCGGCCTGCGCAGCCACCTGCCGTCGGGTTGGCGAACCTCCGCGTCCTCGGGCGCGAGCGCCATGAGGCTTTTCACCGCGTTGCGCGCCCGATCGACCGCCCTCGCCTCGATCAGTTCGGCGATCGCATACAAGGCCATCACCATCGCCGCCTCCGGCCATTGCCCGATCAGAAAGGCGCCGGTCACCGCGACCGTCATCAGCGCATTGATGTTGAGCCGTCCATGACGCAGCGCGGCGAGCCCCTTCTTGTAGGTATCGAAACCGGCGAGCGCAATCGCGATCACCGCCAACGCCATGCCGGCGATGCTCGACAGCGTTGAACTCACCGTCAGGAACGACAACATCTCGGCACCGATTCCGAACAACAGCGCGGCAACAAGGCGCGTCAGGCGAGTTCCGGTTTCTTCGGTGTGCTGATGCTCATGATCGTGGCCATCCGAATGATCGTGGCCGGGATCTGTTGCTGATTTTGAGTGGCCCCCGCGGCCGCCTGCGTCGATCGGCACAGCCTCGTAGCCGACCCGGCGGATGGCTTCGACCGCTTGAGGCAGAACCGCTTGCGGCGCAGCAATCGTGAGCGTGCGGCGCGACAGATCGAAGCGCAGGCTGCCGATGCCAGGCACCGCTTCCAGCGCACGCCGGATATCCGACTCCTCGGCCATGCAGTCCATCGCGGCAATTCGGTAGCGTGCTTCGCTGTTGCTGGAGGTCGCCTCGATCGGATGCTCCATAACGCTGGCGCAGCAGGCACCATCCGCATTCTTCTCGCTCATCCTGATATCCATGCAGGAATTGGAAACCCTGTAGTGGGTGTAGAGTCAAGCGGGTTCGAAAACCCGGTCGGGACTATTGGGACCATGCAAGGAGGATGACGTTGTGACCAATGACTTCACAGAATCCGCAGCAACCGGCCCGGCCAGTCGGTCGAACACGGCCTGCCTGCCATGAAGATCGGCGAACTCGCTGCCGCGACCACCACGGCAGTCGAAACCGTACGCTTCTATGAGCGCGAGGGTCTGCTGCCCGCGCCACGCCGAAGCGAGGCCAACTACCGAATCTACAACGACAGCCACGTGCAACGGCTGCAGTTCATCCGCCATTGCCGATCGCTCGACATGGCGCTGGACGAGGTGCGCCTGTTGCTGCGCTACAAGGACTCGCCAGAGCAGGACTGCGGCGCCGTCAACCAACTGCTCGACGAGCACGTGGGTCATGTGGCACAGCGAATCCGCGAACTTCGCGCGTTGCAAAAGCAGTTGTTGGCACTGCGCAGCCAGTGCCTGACTTCGAGTGCCGCAGCCGACTGCGGCATCCTGAAGGATCTGGAAGAACCTGTGCGTGCTCAGACATCGACCCACACGCCGCATGTCCATGGCTCGCACGGTTTGGCCAGCGATGCATCGAGAAGGTCGAGCTGAACAGTCGGTGCGCCGGTCGAATCCGCTTTCACGGGTTCAGCAACGCAACACCTCGTGACCTGCAGATGGCGAATCGAACCGATTGGACGTGCCTACTTGGCCCTGAATCCCGACAGGCACATCAGCGTCAACACCACCGGTGCGATCAACATCGCCATATAGAAATTCACGATCGCCTCGTATTCCGGACAGACGACGAAATAGAGGATAAAGGTCCCCAGCGTTCCGACCGCTGCGACCCACGCCGCAGCGCGAAAGAAATTGCGTCGGGAGCCATCGATGTGACGCAAGTTGGTGAAGAGCAGTGTCGCAACAATTGACAGCACGATGAAGACAAGGAAGGCAATCGACAAGACCAGCGCCGTGCAGGCAACCAGATTGACCGCACGCAGCCTGCGCTCCTTGAACGACGGATATCGAGCGAGACAATCTTGGCCAGGCGTGTCGTATCGACGTCCCAGCGCCGGTCGCTGATCGATATCGCGTTGAATCGAAGCAGCGGCTGCAAGGCTTGCGGCAGCTCGGCGCTTCTTGGCATCGGGGTATCTTCGATCAGCACCGGATAGACCGGGACGCCCTTGGCC
>JBBRID010000223.1:0-6853 GCA_038221635.1 Burkholderiales bacterium | reverse complement strand
GGTTCGCGGGGGTTCCCGCCGGCTTTCCGGGTCCCCGCCCGCCCCCCCAGGCGCGCCCTCCCCCGCTCCTACGAGATGTTGGTCGCGATGTTGGTCGATCCGAGATCTCTCCCTACTTTGGAGCCAGCCTGATCGCGCCGTCCAGGCGGATCACTTCGCCGTTCAACATGTCATTGGTGATGATCTGCTGCACCAGCTTGGCGTAGTCTTGCGGCGTGCCGAGGCGGCTCGGGAAGGGCACGCCAGCGGCCAGCGCATCCTGCACTTCTTGTGGCATCGAGAAGAGCATCGGCGTTCCGAAGATGCCTGGTGCAATCGTCATGTTGCGGATGCCGTTGCGGGCCAGATCGCGGGCGATCGGCAGGGTCATGCCGACAATCCCGCCCTTCGAAGCTGAATACGCGGCCTGGCCGATCTGACCGTCGAATGCGGCCACGCTGGCTGTCGAGATCAGCACCCCGCGCTCACCGGTCGATTCAGGATCGTTGCGGCTCATCGCTGCCGATGCAAGCCGGATCATGTTGAAGCTGCCGATCAGGTTGACCGTGACCACCTTGCTGAACATGGCGAGCGAATGTGCGCCGTCCTTGCCGACCGTCTTGGCCGCCGGCGCGATGCCGGCACAATTGACCAGGCCCATCAGCTTGCCCATCGAGGTGGCGCGATCAACGGCAGCCAGGCCGTCGGCCTCCAGGCTGACATCGCATTTGATGAACGCTGTGTGGTCGGCGCCGAGCTCGGCAACCAGGGCCTCGCCCTTGTCGTTCTGCAAATCGGCGATGACAACCTTGCCGCCGTGCGCCACCAGCATCCTTGCGGTACCTTCGCCGAGACCGGATGCGCCGCCAGTAACCAGAAAGACCTTGCCCGCGATGTCCATGCCTTGCTCCTGCCGTTCAGCCGAGCGCGGCTGTTGCGCGCGCCGTGATGTCCTCGACGCTGCCGGTCCCGTTGATCTTCAGGCAGCGCGGCGCTGCGGCGTCGCCGCTGGCCTGCCACATCGCGTAGTACTCGACCAAGGGCCTGGTCTGATCCTGATAGACCTGCAGGCGTTTGCGAACGGTGTCTTCCTTGTCGTCGTCACGCTGGATCAACGCCTCGCCGGTCTCGTTGTCGACACCGTCGATCTTGGGCGGGTTGAATTTCACGTGATAAGTGCGGCCCGAAGTGGGGTGCACCCGGCGTCCGCTCATGCGCTCGATGATCGCCTGGTCAGGGACGTCGATCTCCAGCACGACATCGATCTTGACGCCGGCTTCTTTCATCGCATCGGCCTGCGGAATGGTGCGCGGAAATCCATCGAACAGAAACCCGTTGGCGCAGTCGCTCTGCGTGATTCGTTCCTTCACCAGGCCGATGATGATGTCGTCGCTGACCAGACCGCCCGAATCCATCACCTGCTTTGCTTTCACTCCCAGTGGCGTGGCGGCCTTGACCGCAGCGCGCAACATGTCGCCGGTCGAGATCTGCGGGATGCCATAGCGTTTGCACAAAAATGTCGCCTGGGTGCCCTTGCCCGCTCCGGGCGCACCCAACAGAATGATTCGCATGGGGTTCCTCGTGGATTTGCAATCTTGCTGGACAGCACACCGCGGCTGGCTGCCCTTTGTTCGTTCGAGAATAGCATGTGCCTCTTGCACGAGACTTGCGCCGCCACTCGTAAAAACCCGCGCCAGAACGGGCTTGCGCAGAGCCTGGTATGAACTGTCTACGCCAGCAGTTTGCGAACGCGTTCCAGGTCTTCGGGCGTGTCGACACCCGGGCCGGGTCGGGTCGGGCTCAAATGGACGGCGATCTTGTCGCCGTGCCACAGCACCCGCAATTGCTCGAGTGATTCGGTGTGCTCCAGCGGACTTTGTGCGAGCGCTGGAAAGCCGCGCAGGAAGCCAGCGTGATAGGCGTAGATGCCGATGTGACGCAGCGGCCCGGGCTGGGGCAGCACCGGCTGCCCGGCAATGCTGCCATCGCGTTGCCACGGGATCGGCGCTCGCGAGAAATACATCGCCCTGCCGGCAGCATCGCAGACGACCTTGACCACGTTCGGGTCCCGGTACTCCTGCAGATCGTCGATGCGGTGCGCCGCGGTGCTCATTACGCAGTCGCGGTCCTCGTCGAGCGCGCCTGCGCAGGCGTCGATCAGGCTGGCCTCGATCAGCGGCTCGTCGCCCTGCACATTGACGACGATGTCGCGTCCGTTCAGCCCGAGGCTTTCGCAAGCCTCGGCCAGGCGGTCGCTGCCGGTCGGGTGATCGTTGCGCGTCAGCAGTGCGCGGATGCCGTGACTGGTGCAAACCTCGACGATTTCAGCGTCGTCGGCAGCAACCACCACCGAGGTTGCGCCGGACAAGGCCGCGCGGCGCGCGACCCGCACCACCATCGGCGTACCGGCCAGATCGGCGAGCGGCTTGCGCGGCAGACGTGTCGAACTCAGGCGCGCTGGAATGAGAACCGTGAAAGCGACCAATGGCATCAGGCCGAAGCTGGCGCCGGTGCTGGCGGATCCGAGTTGAGCGGCCCCAACGAGCGCGCCTGCGACTCGAGCATCACCGGGATGCCATCGCGCACCGGAAATGCCAGCCGATCGGCGTTGCAGACCAGTTCCTGCCGCTCTTGCTGCGGCGGGCGCAAATGTTGGAGCGGGCCCTTGCAGATTGGGCAGACCAGCAGGTTAAGCAATCGAATGTCCATTGCGCTCGTCGGTTGTGCTCGCAGGCGGAGCGGGGAAGGGCAGCAGCCGCCGCAAGGCATCTGCCACCACCACATCGAGCTGCAAGTCTAGCGGTAGCACCCACGCGCTGCAGTTTGCCAGCCGGATCGGATCAATCTTTATCGCATCCTTTTCGGTCATCAGCAGTTCAGTCGTGTCATCCGGCCAGGGCAGCGTCTTGAAATCGAAGTGATCGGGCAATGCTTGCTCGGCGATATCGATGCCGGTGCTGCGCAACATCGAGAAAAAACGCTGCGGTCTGGCCACGCCGGCAATTGCCAGGATGCGTCGACCGCGCAGCGCTGCCACTGCAGCAGTCGATGCCACCTCGCCGCGCCACCAGGACGCCAGCCCTACGGCGCCGGCCAGCCGGCTGCGGGTCAGGCTGCCGGGCAGTTTGGTGGTCGCCTCGCTGGCGTTGTAGACGACCAAGGTGGGCACGCCGTTGTGCGTGTCAGCTCGTGAAGGCAATGGTTCACGCAACGGGCCGGCCGGCAGCAACCAGCCATTGCCGGTGCCGCGCTCATCGAATACAAGGATTTGCAGGTCACGGGCGAGTGCGAGATGCTGCAGGCCGTCGTCGCTGATCAGGATGGTCGTGTCGGGATGGCGATTCAGCAAGACCCGCGAGGCAGCGACTCGATCACGCCCGACACAGACCGGCAGGCCGGTTCGCAGGTGCAGCAGCAGCGGCTCGTCTCCCGACAGCGATGCCGGCGTGGCCGCAGTGACGAGCAAGGGTGCGGTCGAACTGCGTCCATATCCCCTCGACACGATCGCCGGGCGGTGCCCTTGCGCCTGCAGGAGGCTTGCAACCGCCATCACGGTGGGCGTCTTACCCGCGCCGCCGACGATCAGGTTGCCAACCACCACCACCGGCACGGGCAGCCGCTCGCTGCGCAGCAGCCGGCGCCGATACAAAAAGCGACGCGTGGCGACCACTAGCCGCATCAGCATCGCCAGGGGCCAGAGCAGTCGGGCCAGCGCGCCGCGGCCGCTCCAGGCTTGCTGCAGCCGGCTGGCCCAGGTGTTGTCGACCGGGCGGCCGGCCCGGTCCGGCCGGTCAGCGGCCTGCGCCACCGTTGGAAGACTGCGTGGCGAAGGTCAGCCGTTGCAGGTTGGCACGCCGCGCCGCATCCATCACATTGACCACTGACTGATGCGCTGCCGATGCGTCGGCCGAAACGATGATGATGCTGTTTGGCGAGTTTGCAGCCGCGGCACTCAGGGCCGTCGTCAACTGTTCGACCGCGTGTCCTTGCAAGGGTTTGCGGTTGACTGAGTACAAGCCGTCTGCCGTGACAGACACCAGGATTTCGTTGGGCCGGTCGATCGGCTTGTCCGCATCCGCCACCGGAAGGCTGATCTGCAACTCCGAATAGCGCGAATAAGTCGTCGTCAACATCAGAAAAATCAGGACGACCAGCAGCACGTCGATGAACGGGATCAGGTTGATCTCGGGTTCGTCGCGCCGGCCGCGCCGGAAATTGAGCGCCATCGCCTCAGGCCACCTGCCGCGCCATGGCCGGCTGATTGGACGCGGCATGAACAAACCGCAGCAGGTGCGGCAGCAGCCGGTCTGCCGCCTGCTCCATGTCGATGGTGTAAGCGTCAACCTGACCACGGAAATAGCGATAGAACATCAGCGCCGGAATCGCGATGATGAGTCCGAATGCCGTGTTGTAGAGCGCAATCGAAATGCCGTGGGCCAACAGCGCCGGATTGTTGCCACCGGTGGGCGCCTGGGAGCCGAAGATCTCGATCATGCCGATTACGGTCCCCAGCAAACCGAGCAGCGGTGCCGAAGACGCAATGGTTCCCAGGCTGTTGAGGTAGCGCTCCAGGCGGTGCACTGCAGCGCGTCCAGCCGACTCCAAAACCTTGCGCAGCGAATCCTCGCTGACACGGTGGTCGATGCTGACTGCGCGCAGGCCGCTGGCCAGCACCGAGCCGAGCACCGAGCTCCGCGCCAGCTGGCCGATCACGTCGGTGGACGGCAATTGCGTCTGGGTCACGCTCAAGACCTCGTCGAGCAAACGCGGCGGGGCGACGCGGCTGACGCGCAGGCTGACCAGCCGTTCGACGATCAGTGCCAGCGCCGCGATCGAACACATAATCAGCGGCCAGATCGGCCAGCCTGCGGCTTGTATGATCGAAATCAAATCGGATCCCCGGGGAGTTGCTGGACGGCGGATCGGCATGCTTTACTGACTCGAAGCGCGTTGCCGACGCCATGCGCCAGATTATCGCCGAGGGCATGGGCGCTCCGAGCGCCGCGGGATGGATCCGGACGTGGTTTGGCGATCAAGCAGCCCAGTCATCCCCTGAAAATGTGGATAACTTTGTGGGTAAGGCGCAGTCGCTGTTCCGCAAGGCGCCATATATCTTGCATCGGGTCAATTTGCCACAATTTTGATCAGAGAGAATTCGTTGCGAATCAACTACTTGCGTGCTTGTGACAGTTGTATGACAGCGCCGATGGCCCGCAGCGCCTTGATTGGCGCGGCTGTGGAGTTCTCCGTCCGCACCAGCGCTGGATTTCCGCGTGATTGAGCCAGCAAACGCAGCTGCGCTTGCCCCTCGGCAGGTCTGGACCGTCGCCGGACTGGTCCATGCCGTGGCCGATACCTTGGCCGCACGCTTTGCCGCCTGCAGTGTCCGAGGCGAAATTTCGGGTTGGTCCCGCGCATCCAGCGGGCATTGCTATTTCAGCCTGAAGGACGCTGATGGCGACGATGGTCTGCTGCGCTGTGCGCTGTTCCGCCGCGCCGCCGGGCTGCTCGATTTTTCGCCACGCAACGGGCAACTGGTCACACTGCGTGGACGCCTTGCCGTCTACGAACCCCGCGGTGAACTTCAATTCGTCGTCGAGGCCATGCAGCCGGCTGGTGAAGGCGCCCTGTTCGAACAATTCCTTCGCCTGAAGGCCAAGCTCGAGTCCGAAGGGCTGTTCGAAGCGTCGCGCAAGCAACCGTTGCCGGCGTTTGCGCGTCGCATCGGCGTCATCAGCTCGCTCGGCGCCGCCGCCCTGCACGACGTCGTCATCTCATTCAAGCGCCGGGCACCTCATGTCGAGCTGATCGTCTACCCGAGCCTGGTGCAGGGCCCCGATGCCCCGCCGGCGCTGGTGGCTGCGCTGGAACTGGCCAACCGGCGCGACGAGGTCGATCTACTGCTGCTGTGCCGGGGCGGCGGGTCTCTGGAAGACCTTTGGGCCTTCAACGACGAGCGGGTGGTGCGGGCGGTGGCTGCCAGCCGCTTGCCGCTGATCTGCGGAGTCGGCCACGAAACCGACGTCAGCCTGTGTGACTTTGCAGCCGATCTGCGCGCACCCACACCCACCGCCGCGGCCGAACTGGCGGTTCCAGCCGCCGCCGATTGCCTGCAGGCGCTCGAGGGGCTGAAGCAGCGTCTGAGTCGGCAAATCCTGCGGCAGCTCGACACCCATGCCCAGCGCCTCGACCGGGCGGCGCTGCGCCTGAGCCGCCCGTCCGAGCTGCTGCACCGTGAACAGCGCGGCCTCGACCAGCTCGCCGGCCGGCTGCAGACCGCTCGATCGCGGCGCATCGACGCCCAGCACCAATTGCTGCCACGCCTGCAGGATCGCCTGAGCCACGCGCTCAACGACCAGCTCACTGCACAGGATCTGCGCGTCAGCCGATTGGCCGCCAAGCTGTCGACGCTCGACCCGGCGCGGGTGCTGCAACGCGGCTTCGTCTGGCTCAGCGATGGCGAGGGCCGGGCGGCCACGACGGCCGATTCGCTGCGCGTCGGTGATTCGTTGAACGCAGTCTTCGCCGACGGCACGGCCGGCGTCCAGGTCACCTCGATAGAACGCGTAGCCGCGCCGCGCCGCTGATCTCCGCGATCACGCGATGGTCGATGGAGCTGCCTACAATGCATTGAACGGGACCGGCCTGATGTGACGCGCGTCCCGCGCGCTGGCACACCGATTGCCAGCCTGAAATTCCCTTCGCAACCGACCAAAAGGATGACCAATGGAACATACCCTGCCACAGCTGCCCTATGCGATCGATGCCCTGGCACCTCACCTGAGCAAGGAAACCCTCGAGTACCACCACGGCAAGCATCACAACGCCTACGTGGTGAACCTCAACAACCTGCAAAATGGGACCGAGTTCGAGA
>JBBRID010000222.1:0-6868 GCA_038221635.1 Burkholderiales bacterium | reverse complement strand
GGCGCTCCAGTGGAGTCCGAAACCGGCACGTTCGCAATTGTGCTTTTGGACATCGACGTTTATTCTCACGTTCAACTTCGCGGCTCAGACGAGGAGTTGTGGCGGTTGCTTGGGGTTCTTCGTGATCAGAAGAATCGGATGTTCTTTGAGCACATAACCGAAAAGACAGCGGAGCTTTATCAATGACCTCTCTTGCGATATCGTTCTGCGGCTCAATGTTGGCCGGCACTGGCTCACCGCCAGCGGGTGACACTGGAAAACACATCGCGAGAATCGCGGCCGGAGCCGTCGGGGACCTCAAGCAAGGTATTGCAGCGGGCTCATCTGCTGCATTTAACGATCTTCATGCGCTGGCGCATGAAGAAGGCGTATCTGTAAATGCCAACGCCACATTTGCCTTGGCGCAGCGCTTCTTGCTGTCGTTGCCACACAACTTGCCATCTCCCGCACTCGCCCTCGATGACGATGGCGAAATCGCGCTTGACTGGCGAGGAGGTACTGATCGAGTCATGACAATGACACTGCGTGCGGACGGACGTTTGACATACGCTTGCCGCTTGGCTCCACTTCGCCGGAGACACGGAACTGACCTCTACAACGATGAAGTTCCTCCGGAGGTTATGCGCTGTATTCAGCAGGTCGCCGGCACCTCCTGAACGTTCGATTCCGGGACTATCAGGCTCGACGCTTGCCCCTACCTACGTTCGGGGAGGAAGCGATGTTGCGAGATTCGTGTTCGAAGCCCGTGACCTGATGGCCGATGGAAAGCCCAAGTCGCGAGCCTTCAAGCCTGACCTCCATCCTGATTTGCGGAGGTTTGAGGTCTCAATATGTGGCCTCTTCGGCGTATCCGATGAGCGGATGTGGTACTTGGGAAGGACTATCCGACTCAAGGAAGGAAAGAGAGCAATCGCGTCGCTGAATCTGGCAACCGATCATGTGGCCGAAGTGGGCCTTCAATGCGAGCCGGCGCCTGATCCGCCAGACTTCGAAGAGCATGGCGTAGTCGTAGGGTGGCCTTCCGATCCAGACGCAAAGAGCTCCCGTCTGGACTTACAGGCCGAGTTGGCCGCGCGCGTTCACCAAACTTTCCGACCTGACCAAAAATAACCGGTCCTCGACCAGGCCCTGCACCCGGAAAAGAGGGAGACCTTTCAGCTCGCACTGCAAATGATTCGGAAACGTTAAAGGCAACGTAACGGCAACGCAGAAGCGGCAGCAGAGGATAAGTTAGTAACCCCTATCTGGATAGGCGATTGATGATGGTAGGCCGTGTAGGACTTGAACCTACGACCAAAGGATTATGAGTCCTCTGCTCTAACCAACTGAGCTAACGGCCCACGCGGGGCGGATTGTAGAAGGGGTCGGGGCAGCCGCGTTCGCCATGACTCTGGCAAGAGCGAAGCGCGGCTGAAGCCGCTCCTACCTCGCCCGTTACGACCGATCGAATCGCACAAGTCATTTCGCGCTCAGCGCATTGCTGACCAGCCTGGACGTGATGTCGACAATCTGGATCATGCGGTCGTACGCCATGCGGGTCGGGCCGATGACGCCGAGGGTGCCGACGATGGTGCCGTCGACTTCGTAAGGGGCCGAAACCACCGACAGCTCTTCGAACGGCACGACCATGCTTTCGCCGCCGATGTAGATGCGGATGCCTTCGGCCTTGCTGCTGACCTCGAGCAGGCGCATCAACTGGGTTTTCTGCTCGAACAGGTCGAACAGCCGGCGCAGGCTGCCCATGTCGCTGGAAAAGTCCTGCACCGTCAGCAGGTTGCGCTCGCCGGAGATCACGACCTGATCCTGGCTGTCGGCCACGGCGTCACTGCTGACCTGCACGGCAGCCTGCATCAGGGTGGAGATTTCGCTGCGCAGCGCGTCGACCTCCGATTTCAGGCGCTCGCGCACCTGGTCGAGCGTCATACCGGCATAGTGGGCGGTCAGGTAATTGCTGGCTTCGATCAGCTGGCTGGAGCTGTAATCCTGCGCCGTGAAGATCACCCGGTTCTGTACATCACCGTCCGGCGCAACAAGAATCACCAGCACCCGCCGTTCCGACAGGCGCATGAATTCGATGTGGTGAAACACCGTGGCCTTGCGCGGCGCGGTCACCACGCCGACGAAGCTCGACAGCTTGGACAACATCTGCGCCGCGTTGGCGATCACGCGCTGCGGCTGATCGGGCGGCAGTTTGGGCTCGACAGCACCAATCGACTGAAGCTGGCGAGGTTGAGCGGTCAGCATCGCATCGACGAACAAGCGGTAGCCACGGGCCGTCGGTATGCGGCCGGCGCTGGTATGCGGGCTGGTGATCAGGCCCAGTTCCTCGAGGTCGGCCATCACGTTGCGAATCGTCGCGGGCGACAGTTCGAGACCCGATGCCTTCGACAGCGTTCTCGACCCGACCGGCTGCCCGTCGGCGATATATCGCTCGACCAGAGTCTTCAGCAGGGTCTTTGCACGGTCATCCATGGCCGATTCATTGTATGGCGCGCCCTTCGGACGGGCGCGCCGCTTGCCCCGATCGCGAATGTCGCTGTGGTGTAATCAGCAGCATATGGTGAGCCGGTTCCGTCATGTTGCATTGGTCGGGAAATACCAGGCCCACGGTATCCGCGGCGTGCTGCTCGAGATCGCGCACTTTCTTGACCGCCGCGGGCTCGATGTGTCGCTTGACCAGGATACCGCGCTGGCTACCGGCATCACTGAATATCCTGGCCTCGACCAGCATCAGATGGGCGAGCGATGTGACCTGGCAGTCGTCGTTGGTGGCGACGGCACCATGCTCGCCACGGCCAGGCGATTCGCGATCAGCGGAGTTCCGCTGATCGGCATCAATCAAGGGCGGCTCGGCTTCATCACCGATATCTCGGTCAGCGATTTTGCGCAAGCGCTAGGTCCCATGATCGATGGCGACCATGTCGAGGAATCGCGCTCGATGCTCGAAGGATCTGTGTGGCGTGATGACCAGTCGATCTTTGAAGGTTTCGCATTTAACGATGTGGTGGTCAGCCGCGGCGGCACCGCCAGCATGGTCGAGCTGAAAATCGACATCGGCGGCGATTTTGTCGCCAATTTCCGGGCCGACGGCCTGATCCTCGCCTCTCCGACCGGCTCGACCGCGTATGCCTTGTCGGCCGGCGGGCCGATCCTGCACCCGAGCATTGCCGGCTGGGTGCTGGTGCCGATTGCGCCGCACGATCTGTCGAACCGGCCAATCGTGTTGCCGGATTCGGTCGAGACCCGCATCGAAATCGTCGCCGGACCCGAGGTCAGCGTCAATTTCGACATGCAAAGCCTGGCCAGCCTGCTGCGCGGCGACCGTGTCGTCGTGCGCCGCTCGCCGCATCAGGTGCGATTCCTGCATCCGCTTGGCTGGAGTTATTACGCCACCCTGCGGCGCAAGCTGCACTGGAATTCCGGGACAGGACACTAGATGTTGCGACGGCTCGCCTTGCGTGACTTCGTCATCGTCACCGCACTCGAGGTCGAGTTCGGCGGCGGTTTTTCCGCGCTCACCGGCGAGACCGGTGCGGGCAAATCGATACTCGTCGATGCGCTGCAACTCGCGCTTGGCAGTCGGGGTGATTCCGGCGTGGTGCGAGAAGGTGCAGCGCGCGCCGACATCTCGGCCGAGTTCGATGCACCGGCCAGCCTCAAGGCCTGGCTGGACGACGCCGGTTTTTCGGTCGAGTCACCGGATGACGAACGCCTGCTGCTGCGCCGAAACATCGACGCGCAAGGGAAAAGCCGGGCCTGGATCAATGGCAGCAGCGCCACCGTGGCGCAGTTACGAGAAGCCGCCGATCACCTGGTCGACATCCACGGACAACACGCGTGGCAAAGCCTGACCCGCGCGCCGGCGGTGCGTTCCTTGCTGGACAATTTTGCCGGCCTCGATGCTGCGCCGCTGTCTGGCGCATTCGCAGCCTGGAAGGCGGCGAGTGACGCCTTGGACGACGCACAGTCGCGCCAGGCCGACCACCAGCGTGAACGCGATCGCCTGAATTGGCAGCTCGGCGAAATCGACAAGCTGGCACCGGGCACCGATGAGTGGGCTGAACTGGACGCCGAGCATCGCAAGTTGTCGAATGCACAAGGCCTGATCGAAGCCGCCCGTGGCGCCCTGCTCGAAATCAGCGAAAACGAGCCAGCGGCAGACGAGTTGACACAACGCGCGATCGATTCGATCGAGTCAGCCGCGGACATCGATCCAGGGCTGGTCGAAGTGCTCGAAGCCTTGCGCGGCGCGCAGGCCCAGTTGCAGGACGCCGCACGCACGCTGTCGAGTTACCTGCACCACACCGAACCCGAACCCGAGCGACTGCAGGCTGTCGACGAACGTCTGTCGGCCTGGTTGGCCCTGGCTCGTCGATACCATCGCCCGCCTGAAGAACTGCCCGCGTTGCAGGTGCAATGGCAGCAGGAGCGCCAGGCACTTGACGAAGCGAGTGACCTGGCTCATCTGCAGCAATCGCTCGCCAAGGCACGCGCCAGTTTCGAGGCGGCAGCGAAACACGCCACGGCCGTTCGCAAAAAGGCCGCTCCGAAACTGTCCTCGGCCATCACGCAGGCGATGCTGCAACTCGGAATGGCCGGCGGGCGTTTCGAGGTGGCGCTGGTCGAACAGGACAAGCCGCAGTCGTTCGGCAACGAGGCAGCCGAGTTCCTGGTTGCCGGCCACGAGGGGAGCACGCCAAGGGTAATGTCGAAGGTAGCGTCGGGCGGCGAGTTGTCGCGGATTGCGCTGGCCGTCGCCGTGACGACCAGTGAACTCAAACCCGACCGCGTCGATCAGGCGGCCGGCACGCTGATCTTCGACGAGATCGACGCTGGCGTCGGCGGCGCGGTGGCCGAGTCGGTTGGCCGGCTGATGAAACAGCTGGGAAGCGACCGTCAGGTGCTGGCGGTCACCCACCTGCCCCAAGTGGCGGCCTGCGCCGATCATCATTTCGTCGTCAGCAAGCAGGTGCGCGACGGCCGGACCCAAAGCGAGGTGGCCGGCGTCAGCGGGGAGCGGCGGGTTGCCGAGATTGCGCGCATGCTCGGTGGCGAGCGGCTCTCTGGCACCAGCCTCGCCCATGCCCAGGAAATGCTCAGCGTCGGATCCAAGCCGGATGCACCAGCGCTCAGCCCGCGCGGGCGCAGCCAGACATGACATCACCAAACGCAACGCTCGACACCGCGCCCGATACCGGCCCCAGCGCCGACCCGCGCCAAATCGTCTTCGTCACCGGCATTTCAGGTTCTGGCAAATCGGTCGCGTTGCATGCGCTGGAAGACGCTTGCTTCTTCTGTGTCGACAACCTGCCGCCTGATCTGCTGCCGCAATTTCTCGAGCTCGAGCAAGCGAAAGCTCAACCGCGCATTGCGGTCGCGGTGGATGTTCGCGCGGTCGGGTCGCTGCCGAAGTTGCTGCCGTTGATGGAACGCTTGCGCACCGAAAACCTGCTGGTGCGCACGATCTTCCTCGACGCCAGTACCGATGCATTGGTGCGGCGCTTCTCGGAAACCCGCCGCCCACATCCGTTGTCGCAGGGGATGCACAACGGCAACCAGGCGGGCGCCGGGCAGCGTGCGTTGATCGATGCGATCAACCTCGAACGCGAACTGCTCGCCGATCTGCGAGCGGTTTCCACCGTCATCGATACCAGCCTGCTGCGGCCAGCCCAGCTCAGGCACTGGCTGCGCGACCTGGTGAAAGTCAGCGATCCCCATCTGACGCTGGTATTCGAGTCGTTTGCATTCAAATTGGGCGTGCCGCTGGACGCCGACCTGGTGTTCGACGTGCGGGTCTTGCCGAACCCGTTCTACGAGCCCGACCTGCGGCCGCTGACCGGTCGTGATGCCGCCGTCGTCGACTTCCTGAAGCAAAGCTCAGATGCCGACGACATGCTCGACCAGATCGAGAAATTCGTCGTCCGCTGGCTGCCGAACTTCCAGGCCGACCACCGCAGTTATCTGACCGTCGCAATCGGCTGCACCGGTGGCCAACATCGCTCGGTTTACCTGGTCGAGGAACTGACGCGGCGCTTCGCCGGGCGCAACGCGGCGCTGATCCGGCACCGCGAACTCGATGAGCGTTGATCGCGAAACGCCATTCGGCGACAGCGCCGATCTGACGGCCTTGCCGCTCTTTCCGCTGCGCTCGGTGTTTTATCCTGGCGGCCTGCTGACACTGAAGGTTTTCGAGGCCCGCTACCTCGACCTGATCAGCCGCTGCATGCGTACCGGCGACGGTTTCGGCGTGATCGCGTTGCGCCAGGGCGGCGAGCTGAAGAACGATGAAGAGCGGGTTGATTTCGAGCCCGTTGGCGTGGTGGCAGAGATCATCGATGTCGACAGTCCGCAAAGTGGCATCCTCAGCATTCGCTGCCGAGGCTCTCGCCGCTTTGCGACCGAATCGGTCAGCCAGCAGGCGGACGGGCTTTGGACTGCACAAGTCGAATTCATCACCGACGACGAACCAACGGCGCCAGGCGAAAAACTCGCCGCCTGTGTGGCTGCACTGGGCGAGGCAATCGATACGCTCAGCACGCAAGGCGTCAAGCCGTTTCTCGGGCCGATGAGGTTCGAGGACGCCGGCTGGGTTGCCAACCGATGGTGCGAGATCCTGCCGATATCGCTGGCTGCGAAGCAGAAATTGATGGCGCTGGAAGATCCGCTGATTCGCCTCGGTCTGGTCGACGATTTTCTGCGCAGCAAGGGCGTGATCACCTGACAGTCCGCCAGCGTGCGTCAAAGCATCGGCAACAACCTGCGCAATGCGGTCGGTATTCCCAGCGACTCGACCTCGCTGCGTTCGAACCAGCGGCCATCGCTGCCTGACGGCAGCGCAGCCGTGATGGCACTCAGCGTCGGCTCGTCG
>JBBRID010000221.1:0-6910 GCA_038221635.1 Burkholderiales bacterium | reverse complement strand
GGTCAGGTTGGGGGCACCCAGCGCCTGGTTGCCCTCGCCGGTGGCGCCGTGGCAGGCCGCGCAGACGGCGAACTTCTCGCGCCCGAGTTGCGCCCCGACCGAATTGTGCGGGCTGCCGGACAGGCTCAGCACATAGTTGGCAACGTTGCGCAGGTCGTCCGCATTGCCGACCGCAGCGGCCATCGGCGGCATCATGCCCTGGCGACCGAGGGTGATCGTCTCCTTGATCTTCTCAAGGTTGCCACCATGCAGCCAGTCGGAGTCGGTCAGGTTCGGGAAACCCTTGCTGCCGCGTGCATCCGAGCCGTGGCAGGCCGAACAGTTGTTGATGAACAGGCGCTCGCCGATTCCCATCGCCTTGCTGTCCTTGGTGAGCGCTTCGGCGTCCATCGTCACGAAGGCGGCATAGACCGGCTCCATTTTCGCGATGGCGCGCGCCGTCTCGTCTTCGTACTGGCCGGTACTGGACCAGTCGAGTGTCCCCTTGGCACTTCCAAGCCCCGGATAAAAGGTCAGGTAGGCCGCGCCGAACAGCAGCGTGATGACGAACAGGCCCATCCACCATCGTGGTAACGGGTTGTTCAGTTCGATCAGGTCTTCGTCCCAGACGTGACCAGTCGAGTTGTCTTCGGCCATCTTGGTTCGGCGGCTGGCAATCAACAGCAGCCAGAGGCAGGCCAGCAGGCCGAGGATCGTCACCGCGGTGATTGCGATCGACCAGATTGGCGAGGTGAAATCATTCATTGCGAGACTCCCCGGTCTGCTTCGGGAGATGCCCACTGGCGGTGACGGGTGCGGCATGTTCGCCGACGAATGGCAGCTGAGCCGCCTCATCGAAGCCGGCCTTGTTGCGCCTGGCCAGCGCCCAGACGACGATGCCGAGGAAGGTGGTGAACGACAGCACCGTCACCGTGGCGCGCAGGAAGTTGAGGTCGAATTCAGTCATCGCAACGGCTCCTCATTTGACGGCTGTGCCGAGCACTTGCAGATAGGCGATCAACGCCTGGATTTCGGTCTTGCCGTTGACGGCGGCAGCACCTTCGTTGATTTCTGCATCGGAATATGGAGCGCCGAGGGTGCGCAGCACGCTCATCTTCGTGGCAATGTCGCTCGGATCGACAGTCGCCTTCGCCAGCCAGGGGTAAGCCGGCATGTTCGACTCGGGCACGAGGTCACGCGGCTGGTTCAGGTGGATGCGGTGCCATTCGTCGCTGTACTTGCCGCCGACGCGGTGCAGATCGGGGCCGGTTCGCTTGCTGCCCCACTGGAACGGTCGGTCGTAGACGAATTCACCCGCGACGGAATAGTGGCCGTAGCGCAGCGTCTCAGCCCTGAACGGACGAATCATCTGTGAATGGCAGTTGTAGCAACCCTCGCGCACATAGATGTCGCGGCCCGCGAGTTGCAGAGCGGTATAGGGCTTCAGTCCTGGAACCGGTTCGGTCAGGCTGCGCTGGAAGAAAAGCGGCACGATCTCGACCAGGCCGCCGACCGCGACGACGCCGATGATCAGCGCGATCATCAGCCAGTTGGTGGTTTCGATCTTCTGGTGGCTGAAGCCGCTCGAAGCTTTGTTTTCTGAGTTCATCGTGTACTCCGATCCGGTTCAGGTCAGGGCCGGCTGCACCGGTGCGGGTGCGGGTACGACGGTCGGCACCATGCGCCCGCCACGTGCAGTCATCACGACGTTCCAGGACATCAGCAACATGCCGGAGAGATACAGCAACCCGCCCAGCAGCCGCACGACATAGAACGGGAACGTTGCCTTCACGCTTTCGACGAAGCTGTAGACCAGCGTGCCGTCGGGATTGATGGCCCGCCACATCAGACCCTGCATCACGCCGGCGATCCACATTGCGGCGATGTACAGGACGACGCCGGTGGTCGCGATCCAGAAGTGCAACTCGATGGCTCGCGTGCTGTACATCTTGGTTTGGCCGAACATCCGCGGCACCAGGTAATACAGCGAGCCCATCGTGATAAAGCCGACCCAGCCGAGCGCACCGCTGTGCACGTGGCCAATCGTCCAGTCCGTGTAGTGCGACAGCGCATTGACCGTCTTGATCGACATCATCGGTCCCTCGAACGTGCTCATGCCGTAAAACGACAGGCTGACGATCAGGAACTTCAGGATCGGGTCGTCACGCAGCTTGTGCCACGCACCGCTCAGGGTCATGATGCCGTTGATCATGCCGCCCCAGCTCGGCGCCAGCAGCACCAGCGAGAACACCATCCCGACGCTTTGCGCCCAGTCGGGCAGCGCGGTGTAGTGCAGGTGGTGCGGGCCCGCCCACATATACGTGAAGATCAACGCCCAGAAGTGAACGATCGACAGGCGATAGCTGTAGACCGGGCGTTCGGCCTGCTTCGGGATGAAGTAATACATCATCCCGAGGAAGCCGGCGGTCAGGATAAAGCCGACCGCGTTATGGCCATACCACCACTGCACCATCGCGTCCTGCACGCCGGCATAGGCGGAGTAGCTCTTCATCATGCCGACTGGCACCGCCGCGCTGTTGACAATGTGCAGCAGCGCGATGGTCAGGATGTAGGCACCGAAAATCCAGTTGGCGACATAGATGTGTCTGACCTTGCGGATGCCGATGGTGCCGAAAAAGACAACCGCATAGGCGATCCAGACGACAGCGATCAACAAGTCGATCGGCCACTCGAGTTCGGCGTATTCCTTGGCCTGCGTGTAACCCATTGGCAGACTGATGGCGGCAGCCACGATCACCAGTTGCCAGCCCCAGAACGTGAAGCTGGCAAGCCGGGCCATGAAGAGCGGAACCTGGCAGGTGCGCTGCACAACGTAATAGCTGGCAGCAAAAAGGCCGCAACCGCCGAACGCAAAGATCACCGCGTTGGTGTGCAAGGGGCGCAAGCGTCCGAAGCTGAGCCACGAAATGCCGAAGTTGAGTTGCGGCCAGGTCATCTGGGCGGCGATGATGACGCCGACCAGCATGCCGACGACGCCCCAGAACACCGAGGCCAACGCGAACTGGCGCACGACGATGTCGTTGTAGACGGGGCCGGCGCTGCTCGCCGGGCTTGTAGATGCCATTGCTGTTTCTCCACTGATCGGCCGCAAAGACCATCAACAGAGTTTCAGCGCCAGCCTCACTTTCGGGTTTGATCCCTGTCAAGCACTGGCATCTCTTCGGCTTCGAAAATCCGCTCGCCTTCACGCTCGAGATCGTCGAACTGGCCGGAGAACACGGCCCACGCGAAGACGATGATGATGGCCAGCACCAGCACGACCGACATCGGGATCAACAGGAACAGGATATCCATCGCGTGTCCGACGCCGCGAACTCAGCCCGGCGCGCCGGCCGCGGCCGGAACCCGTGGCTTCGCACCGACTGATCCTGGGTCGACCGCCAACGGGTAAACAACGGTATCGCCACCTCGCTCGTCACGAAAACGGATGCGACCGACGCGCAAGGCATTGAGCACCACCACGAGCGAGCTCGCGGCCATGCCGGCCCCGGCCGCCCATGGCGGCAGCAATCCGGCCAGCGCCAGTGGCACGCATACCAGGTTGTAGCCGACCGCCCACGCCATGTTCTGGCGAATCACCCGGCGCACCCGCAACGCCAGCAGCCGCGCATCGACGATCGCCAACAGTCTGGCCGACAGCAACACGGCATCGGACTGAAGCTGGCTCAGGTGGGATCCGTTGCCAAGCGCAATCGACACATCGGCCTTGGCCAGTACCGGACCATCGTTGAGACCATCACCGATCATCAGCACGCAGCGGCCAGCGTGATGGCAGGCCTCCAGCAGAGCCAGCTTCTGTTCCGGTCGAAGTCCGCCGTGCGCTTCGGTGATACCCAAGCGCCTTGCCAGCGCCGCCACCTTCGACGGGTGGTCTCCGGAAGCAACCAGCACCTGCATGCCCTGGTCTTGCAGCTGTTTGACCGCACTCATCGCATCGCTGCGCAAGGTCTCGCTCAATTCGAATCCGATCCACGGACGACCGATTGGCCCGAAGCAGACATCGCCCGCCTCGGTGCCGGTAAGGGTGACATCATCCATAAGGGGGGTCGCCTCACCGGCCACCCAGCCACGGCGACCCAGCCTGAACAATTGCCCTGCTCCATCGTGGGCCTGCAGGCCTTCGCCATGGATTTCCTCGATCTCGTGCCAGGCCGAAGACAACTCCCCGCTAGCCGGGACATGGCCAGCAACAGCCCTCGATGCTGGATGGGTCGACCAGTGAGCCAGGCCGGCGGCCATGTCGTGCAGTGTCGCCAAAGAGAGTTCACGCGGCCCACCGAGTCGGGTCGTGGACTGCACGCTCAGGTTGTCGCTGGTCAAGGTGCCGGTCTTGTCGAAAATGATCGTATCGACCCGCGCCAGCGTCTCGATGAAGGCCAGGCTGCGCGGCAAGAGACCCAAACGCGCCAGCGCGCTGCCAGCTGCCAGCAGTGCCGAAGGCGTTGCCAGCGACAAGGCGCAGGGACAGGTGACGATCAACACCGCCACCGTGACCCAGACAACGCGCGACGGGTCGATGAACGACCATGCAACGGCCGCCCCCGCCGCAAGCAGCAGCACCAGCCACAGAAACGGTGCGGCAAGGCGGTCGACACTGCGCACCGAAGGCGGCCGATCGTTGGCGGCCTGCTGCATCAGCGCGACGATCGCAGCCTGCCGGGTGTTTTCGCCGACTCGCTCGACCCGCATCACCACCGGCGAGCGCAAGTTGACACTGCCGGCGATCAGCGCATCGTGCGCGCGTTTCGGCACTGCAGCCGATTCCCCACTGAGCAATGATTCGTCGGCGTGTGTGCTGCCTTCGAGCAAGCGCCCATCGGCCGGAAAGGCCTGCCCGATTGCCACCCGAACGCGATCCCCGGCGCGCAATCGGCGCACGCTGACCAGCTCGCACCGGCCATCGTCCAGCAGCCGTTCGACGCGATCGGGGAGCTTGGCCACCGCATCTTCGAGGGTTGCTGCCGCGCGGTGACGGGCCGCAAGCTCCAGGCTGCGAGCACCCAGAAGAAGGAAGACAAACATCGTCACCGAATCGAACCAGACCTCGTGGCCGAAGATGCCGCCGGGATCAAAGGTCGCACCAGTGCTGGCAAAAAAGGCAATCGACAGCCCGATCACGACCGGAATGTCCATCGTGATCCGCCGCTGCCGCAGGCTCTGCCACGCGCCGGCAAACAGTGGCCCGGCCGAAAACAACAAAACCGGCAACGTCAACAGCCAGCCGGCCCATTGCAGCAGCCTCAGCTGGTCGTCAGGCATCTCGCCCGGCGCGGCCACGTAGATCGGCGTGGCATACATCATCACCTGCATCATGCAGAAGCCCGCGACGAAGAGCCGCCACCAGCCCTTGCGCGCCGCTCGCTGACGCAGCAACCTCGCAGGAGCAGCCAGATCGGGCGCAGCGTCATACCCGCCCGCCCGCACGGCCGCGACCAGCACCGACGGACTGGTCAGCTCCGGATTCCAGTCGATCTCGGCGCGAGCAGTGGCGCCATTGACCCGCGCGCCGACCACACCCGGGCAGCCAAGCAGCGCAAGCTCGACCGTTCGAGCGCAGCCGACGCAATACATGCCCGAAATCTGGAATTGGGATCGTCCAAGCCGGCTGTGGTCGGGCTGACTCAGCCACCGCGTGAATTGCTCGATGTCGTCCGCCTCGTCGATTGCCAGCCGCGCCGCATCATCCGACAGGGCGTCGGCAGACCGTTGGTCGGCGCAGGCGAGGGAAGTTGAAGTCATCGTGATGCAAAGGGTCGGCCACGAGCGGTCGTGCACGGACCGGATGCTGCGCGCCGATAATCTAGCCATCACTTCGCACCAGCTTCATGACAAAGATCAAGTCATCCGCAATCAACAGCACCGGCTGCCGGCTTCGTCGTCATTTCCTGCTGATCGCGCTGGCCTGGGTGTCGATGTCGACAGTGTTGGCACAGGGCGGTGGCGTGGCACAGAAACTGCCAACATTGCAACTCAATGCGGGCATCCACAATATCAAGGCCATGGTGGCGCGCTCGACGGACGAACGCAGCACCGGCTTGATGTTTCGCACCGAGATGGCCGCCAATGACGGCATGCTGTTCGTTTTCGAGACGCCGTCGGAGCAGTGTTTCTGGATGCGTAATACACCGCTGCCCTTGTCGGCGGCATTTGTGATGGATGACGGCACCGTCGCCAACATCGAAAACATGAAACCGCTGAGCCTGGACTCTCACTGCTCGACAAAGCCGGTTCGATTCGTGCTCGAAATGCACCAGGGCTGGTTTGCCAAGCGCGGCATCAAGGCCGGCAGCAAGCTCAGCGGCGCGCCGTTCAGTCGCCAGTGATGCAAGCGCGTTCGCGCGGCGGATCGAGGGGTCTTCAACCGAAATCGGGCTGAAGGCGCGCCCACAGAAGACAGGTCTTTGTGGAGGTGCCGTCAGGCGCAATTGAGCTGGTGGTTGACACAACGTGTCTCCCACTGACTGCGACTTTGCACCGACGGCATTTCGGCGGCTGACCGACGCTTCACACCGCCCGTGGATTCAGGAGAAATTCTCTTCGACGAATTCCCAGTTGACCAGCGAGGTCAGGTAGGTTTCGACCCACTTCGGACGCAGGTTGCGGTAGTCGATGTAATAGGCGTGCTCCCAGACGTCGATCGTCAGCAGCGCCTTGTCGCCGGTGGTCAGCGGCGTACCGGCAGCGCCCATGTTGACGATGTCGACACTGCCGTCGGACTTCTTGACGAGCCAGGTCCAGCCCGAACCGAAATTGCCCACCGCACTCTTGGTGAAGGCTTCCTTGAATGCCGCATGGCTGCCGAATTTGGCATTGATCGCATCCGCCAGCGCACCCTTGGGCTCGCCACCGCCGGACGGCTTCATGCAGCTCCAGAAGAAGGTGTGATTCCAGACTTGCGCGGCATTGTTGT
>JBBRID010000220.1:0-6932 GCA_038221635.1 Burkholderiales bacterium | reverse complement strand
CGGGGATCGCTCGCCGCTAGGGTCCACGATGTTGGCGACCAGCCTGGTGGCCGATCTGCAACTGATCGCAGCGGCCGTGAGTTGGGGCATCTACACGACGATGTCGGCAGACCTGAGTGCCGCCCAGGGGGCAACTGTCGTCTCGCTGGCGATCGGCGCGATGGTTGCCAACGTGGTGTCTGTCGTGCTGCTGATCGTCGAGATGGCCAGCCTGCGGCGATGACAGCGGCGGTTTCCGGGGCGCGCAACGGCATCTTCCTGCTGCTGCGCAGGCTGCGCCTGCCGTTGCTGGTCTTGCTGATCGTCTACGCGGTTTCGGTTCTCGGTTTCACGCTGGTACCGGGCGTGGATCCACAGGGCCGGCCGTGGACGATGAGTTTCCTGCACGCCTTTTATTTTGTGAGCTTCCTGGGCACGACGATCGGTCTCGGCGAGATTCCCCATCCATTTGTCGACGCCCAGCGCTTGTGGGCGACGGTGACGATCTACTGCGCTGTCATCGCCTGGTTGTATGCCATCGGCGCCTTCTTCGGCGTGTTGCAGGATCCGCTGTTTCGTCGAATCGTGCACCGGAATCGGGTCAAAAACGCGGTGGAGCGGATTCGCGTGCCGTTTTATCTGGTTTGCGGCTACGACGATGCCGGCACCCGGGTGGCGCGCGAACTCTCTGAAGATGGAACGCGAATCGTCGTGATCGACGTCGAACAGCAGCGGGTCGATTCGGTCGAGATCGACGAGTTGCCATTCGATGTGCCGGCCTTTTGTGCCGACGCCAGCGATCCTGAAAGTCTGCTGGTCGTCGGCCTTACGCATCCCCAGTGTCTGGGCGTATTGGCGCTGACGGGCTCGGATTTCATCAACACCAAGATCGCCCTCACGGCACGTTTGCTGAACCCCGAGGTGCCGGTTCTGTGCGCCGCACGCGACCATGCAGCACATGGTCGAATGGCAGCCGTCGGCGCCCAGCAGATCATCAATCCGTTCGACAACTTTGCCGAGCGGGTCGCGATGTCGGTGCGTACGCCCAGCTTGCACGTGATTTATGAGAGCCTGACGACTCAGGGTGCAACGGCGATGGAGGCCGTGCCACAGTTGCCGATGGGACGCTGGATTCTGTGCGGTGGCGGGCTGTTCACGCGCACGCTGCGCCGTCGGCTGGAAGAGCTCGATATCGAAACCCTGGTGATCGCCACTGAAAACGACAGCGGCGTCCCGCCCGCGGCATTCATCGAGGGCGACCCCACCGACCCGGCCGTGCTTGAACGCGCCGGCCTGGACGAAGCAACCGCATTGGTCGCCGGCACCGAGGTCGACATCGACAACCTGACGATCGTGCTGGCGTCCCGGGCTCACAACAAGCGGCTGTTCATCATTGCCCGCCAGACCCAGCGCCGCAACACCAGCGTGTTTCGCGCCGCCCCGGCCGATCTGGTGATGCTGAGCGCCTACATCATTGCCGCTGAGGTGCTGCGCGTCATTCGCGCTCCGCAACTCGCCACGTTTTTGCACCAGGCCCGGGCCAAGGACGAAGAATGGGCGGCTGGCTTGTTGGCCCGCATGCGTGAGGTGGTCGGCGATCACACCGTCGAATCGTGGTCGATCGAGCTGACGCCAGCGGCAGCGCCGTCCATCTGCAGCGCCATCGAGCGCGGAGAGGTCGTGACGCCACGCCAGCTGATGAAGCGCCACGATGGCAGCGAGGAGCTGGTTCACGCCGTCGGGTTGTTGCTGCAAAGTGGCAAGCAGCGCGAACTGATGCCGGCGATCGATACCCCGCTCGCAGTGGGCGACCGCATGCTGTTCGGCGGCCGCGCGCGGGCCCGCCAGATCATGCGTTACGGCTTGGTCGCGCAGCAACTGCCCCGCTGGCGACGGCGTCCGGTCAAAGCACCCGCTGCAAGTGGCGGACCGGGCTGACCGCCGTCACAGCCGAGCGCTGATACTGCCTGATCAGGAGCGGTTGTTGTCGCTGGCAGACGGAACATCCGGTGCGCCGTCCTGCGGCTCGGCCCTGGATTGCTTGCGCGACACGGTCACATCGAGAGTTCCGGAGCGGAAGTGCAGGTCACGTTGCGGGAACGGGATCTCGATGTTGCGGTTTGCCAGTTCGTCGTCGAGCGCCCACATCAACGCGGCATGGGTGCTCGCCGGGTGGGTTGTGAATTGGCGATCGGCCCAGAAGACCAATTCGTAGTTGACCGAGTTGTCACCGTATTCCTTCAGCCAGACTGCCGATTTCATGTCGCCCTGCTCGATCACGCCCTTGACCTTGGACGCCGCGGCGAGACCGGCTTCGCGCACCTTCTCTTTCGACGTTCCGTAGGCCACCCCGAAGGGAATGTGCATCCGGCGATATGAGTCGTCGAAGGTCCAGTTCTCGACCCGGCCGTTGATGAACTCGGAGTTCGGAACCACGATGTCGAGCGCGTCGTTGGTCGTGATGCGGGTGTAGCGCATCGCGATCTCCCTCACGTGGCCACGGACCCCTGATTCGAGATCGACGAAGTCACCGACTTTCAGGCTGCGTTCGAGCAGGATGATGATGCCGGAAACGAAATTGCTGACGATGTTTTGCAGGCCGAACCCCAGGCCGACGGCAAACGCGCTGCCTAGCAGTGCGACGTTGCTTAGGTCGATGCCCAGATAGTTCAGGCCGAGCAGGGTGCCGATCACCCAGACTGCGTAGCGCAGCAATCGACTGAGTGCGTTGATGTTGGCGAATCGCCAAGGTTCGCCGGCATAGCGCCGCGACACGCGCTGGACGCCGCGCTCGAGCAGACTGGCAAACCACCAGACCCCGACGACGAACAGGATGGCGACCAGCAGCCCGCCAATCGTCATGCTGGTCTCACCGATCGTGAACACGCGTGTCGCGAGCAAGGACCGCAACGAATCGAGATCGACGCTCATCGCTTCTCCCCGATCACCGAAGCGCCTGTTCCAGCCGGCGGGTCACCAACTGAATCATTGGCAGCGGGATTGGTTTGCGACGCCGGCTTGGCGGTTTCCCGGGCTTCGCCGGTCAGGCGCAGCGCAAATGCGGCCAGCGGCGGGCCGATGGTCTCGAAAATCGCCACTGCACCGAGCACGACCGCTGCAATCTGCGAGCCGACAGCGGGCAACATGTCGCTGGTTGTCTGCACCAGGCCGATTGCCAACCCCGCCATCGGCACCAGCAGCAGTCCGGCGCCGACTGACTGACGACGGGTGTAGCCCAGCGCGCGCCCGCAGCCATAGACCGAGACGCATTTGGTCAGCGATCGAACCGCGACGAAAGCCAGCGCCACCCCGATGTATTGCCACAAGTCGCCGAGGTGAAGGTTGGCGCCGGCGAAGGCAAACAGGATGATGAAGAAGACATCGCCGCCGCCGCCGAACTCGACCAGCGTCAGACGCGAGCGACCCTGCATCCAGCGGCACGCGACGCCCAGTGTCAATGCGGTAAACAAGGTGGATACCTTCAACGCGACTGCGGCGCCGAGCGCCAGCATGACAGCCCCCACCACCAGTGCGAACCGGAAATGCTGCTCGTTGACGCGCGTCTGCAGGGCGATGCGGGTGACGATCCACGCCACGGCCAGGCTGACAATGAGCGCACCGAACAACTGGTAGGCTGGCACCAGCATCGCGGTGACGAGATCGATGTCGACACTGGTCAAGGCCAACGGCAGTGAAAACGAGAACAGCACGAATGCCAGGATGTTGTTCATCGCGACCAGCGCCTTGGCGGCCTCGGTGGTCGGGCCTTTGGCGTGCAACTCGTCGGCCACGTGAATCAGCACCGACGGCGACGATGAAACCGCAATGGCGGCCGCGATGGCGGCGACCATCGGATCGGTTCCCAGCCAGATCATCAGCCAGAGGATCGCCACGAAGGTCAGCCCGCTTTCGACCAGACTGCTTAGAACCAGGCCGCGGTTGCGCGCGATCGTCCACGGATGCAGCGAGGCGCCGAGGCGGAACAGAATCAGGCCGAGCGCGATGTCCACCAGCACCCTCGCGCTGGCCAGATCGGCACGCGACAGCAGGCCGAGTCCGCCAGGCCCGACCATCAGACCCAGTGCCATGAAGCCGGTGATCGTCGGCAACCAACGCAGGCGAGCCGCCAGTATGCCGCCCAGCGTGCCGAATGCCAGCAGCACGCCGAAGGCGATCAACAGGTTGAGCTCGGGCCAGGATTGGGGCAGAAAGTTGGTCAAGGCGGGGCCGATTGAAAAATATCGATGGTCGCAGTGCAGGCGTGAAGGTCAAGCCTGGCTGGTCCGCGCTGACCATATTGCGAGCCGCAGCATACCCGAAGGCCCTGGCGCGCCCGCCATGCCACCGTCGCCTGTTATCGTTCCGGCTTGTACGCGGTTTCTTTGCTCCAAGCCGTCGAAATACGGGGATTCCCCACGTTGAGGTCATCTTGAACGGTTGATCATGTCAGCCGTCGCTTTTCCCATTTGCAGCTTTTCGAAGGAGACTGAATATGAAAGTGCTCACCTTGACCTTGTCGAGCGTTGCGCTCGCCGCTTCGCTGGTCGGCTTGCCGGTTGCCGCGCAGAACACCACGCCGCTGAAGGTCGGATTGATGTTGCCCGCGACGGGCACCTTCGCGGCGCTGGGTACCGCGATCGAAAACGGCTTCAAGCTGTATGTGGACGAAAACGGCGGCAAACTCGGCGGGCGCACGATCGAGTTCGTCAAGGTCGACGACGAGTCGGACCCGTCGAAGGCCACCGACAACATGAACAAGCTGGTCAAGCGCGACAACGTCGATGTCGTCGTCGGCACCGTGCATTCGGGCGTGGCGATGGCGATGGCCAAGGTGGCGAAGGACACCGGTACGATGCTGATCGTTCCGAATGCTGGCGCCAACGCGGTGACCGGGCCGATGTGTGGCAACAACATCTACCGCAGCTCGTTCACGAACTCGCAGCCGGGTTATGCAATGGGCGAGGCGTTGGCCAAGAAGGGCCTGAAGAAGGTGGTGACCATCACGTGGAAATACGCAGCGGGCGATGAGTCGGTCGGTGGCTTCAAGGAGGCGTTTGAAAAAGGCGGCGGCAGCGTCGTCAAGGAACTGGCGGTACCGTTCCCGAACGTCGAGTTCCAGGCCCTGTTGACCGAGATCGCATCGATCAAGCCTGACGCGGTCTACACCTTCTTCGCTGGCGGCGGCGCAGTCAAGTTCGTCAAGGACTATGCCGCGGCAGGGTTGAAGAACACGATTCCCCTGTACGGCGCGGGCTTTCTCACCGACGGCACGCTCGAGGCGCAAGGCGCCGCGGCCGATGGCCTGCAGACCACGCTGCACTATGCAGACAGCCTGAATACGCCGCGTGACAACGCATTCCGCCTAGCCTATGCCAAAGCCTACAAGCTGCAGCCCGACGTCTACGCGGTGCAGGGTTACGACGCGGCGCAGATCCTCGGCATCGGCCTGGCCGCAACCAAAGGCGACGTGAGCAAGAAGGATGCGTTCGCAGCGGCGGTCCAAAAAGCCACCGTCGACAGCCCGCGCGGCCCGTTCAAGATGTCCAAGTCGCACAACCCGATCCAGGACTTCTACCTGCGCCAGGTCCAAGGCAAGGAGAACAAGGTCATCGGTATCGCCAGCAAGGGGCTGGTCGATCCGGGTCGCGGTTGCAAAATGTAGGCCCACCCCCCGAGCGGCTTCGCCGCACCCCCTCGAGGGGGCAACGCGTGTGGACCGGCAAAGCCGGATCCACGGCGGTTGCTTGATCCCCTTTATCGACGAGCACGTTCCTTCTGATGGATCTCGCCACCTTTCTGATCCAGTGTCTGAACTCGCTGCAGTACGGGCTGCTGCTGTTTCTGGTTGCTTCCGGCCTGACGCTGATCTTCGGCATCATGGGCGTGATCAACCTCGCGCACGGCAGCTTCTACATGATCGGCGCCTACATGGCGTTCGCGCTGGCGCCGATCGTCGGCAGCACCTTTGGTGGCGGCTTTTTCTCGACCCTGGCGGTTGGTGTGGTGCTGGCCGTATTGCTTGGCTACGTGCTCGAGTGGGTTTTCTTCAGCTATCTGTACGAACGCGAGCATCTGCAGCAGGTGCTGATGACTTACGGGCTGATCCTGGTTTTCGAGGAACTGCGGAGCATTCTGGTCGGTGACGACGTGCACGGGGTGGCGGTACCGGCGATTCTGTCCGGCACGCTGCCGTTGGGTGAGTTGATGACGTATCCGGTCTACCGGCTCTTCATCTCCGGTGTGTGTCTGCTGCTGGCGCTCGGCATGTACCTGGTATTCACCCGGACCCGGCTCGGGATGATGATCCGCGCCGGCAGCACCAACCGCGAGATGGTCCAGTCGCTGGGCATCGACATCAAGTTCCTTTATCGCGTCGTGTTCGCCGCCGGCGTCGCGATTGCGGTGCTCGCCGGCATGGTTGCTGCGCCGGTTTCGTCCGTCTACCCCGGCATGGGCAATTCGGTGCTGATCATCTGCTTCGTCGTGGTCGTGATCGGCGGCATCGGCTCGATCCGTGGCGCGCTCGCTGCGGCATTGCTGATCGGCGTTGTCGATACCTTCGGCAAGGTGCTGCTGCCGCAGGCCGCCGGCGTACTGGTCTACGTGCTGATGGCGCTGATCCTGTTGTGGAAGCCGGACGGGCTGTTCAAGGCCGGATGATGAAACCCGACCCTGCAGCCTCTCCACTGAGTTCCCCTTCTGCGCATGCACCCGGCAAGCCCGTGAACCTTGCTCCGCGCTCGCCTCTGGACATCGGCCTGTCCAAGCTCGTTACCGCGGGCTTGGCGTTCCTGGCGCTGGCCGCCTACCCCTTCGTCGCCGGGGATTACGGTCTGGATCTCATTACCAAAATCATGATCTTCGCGATCCTGGCGCTGAGCCTGGAACTGCTGGTCGGCAGCACGGGCCTGGTGTGTTTCGGCCAGGCCGCGTTTTTCGGCATCGGTGCGTAT
>JBBRID010000219.1:0-6966 GCA_038221635.1 Burkholderiales bacterium | reverse complement strand
AGCGAGTGCACGCAGCCCAAGCCCTTCTGGAAGGCCATCGCGCCCTGCATGCTGGCGCTCATCATGTGCCAGCGCGCCTCGCGGTCCTGACCATCGCGGGTGGCGCGTTCGATGTGAGCCCAGCCTCGGGTCAGGCCGTCGAGCGCGATGCCGTCGGCCGGTGGGTTGACCGCCGGCGCCATGAAGGTTTCCAGGCAGTGGGCGATGGCGTCCATGCCGGTGGCGGCGGTCAGCATCGGCGGCAGGCCCAGCGTCAGTTCCGGGTCGCAGATCGCCACCTTCGGCACCAGTCCCCAGCTGTGAAAGCCGAGCTTGCGGCCATCGTCGACGATGACGATAGCGCCGCGCGCAACTTCGCTGCCGGTGCCTGCGGTCGTCGGCACCGCGATCAATGGCACCACCTTGTCGGTGATCTTCGGGCTGCCGCCTTCGATCGTCGCGTAGGTCTTCAACGGCCCGGGGTGGGTGGCTGCGATCGCGACGCCTTTGGCCAGGTCGATGCTGGAGCCGCCACCGACCGCTATCAGGCCATCGCAGCCTTCGCGTTGAAAAATCTCCACAGCCGCGCGCACGCCGGCCTCGGTCGGGTTCGACGGTGTTTGATCGAACACCGCGTGCGGCAAGTCGCCCAGGGCGGCCAGCGCCTTGCCGAGCACACCGGCCGCACGCACCCCCTGATCGCTGACCACCAGCGGCCGCCGAATCCCGGCCTTTTCGCATTCCTGCGGCAGCAGTGCGACCGCGCCGAAGTCGATTTGCACCTGTGTGATGTAGTAGATCAATGCCATGCTTGTCTCCAGCTCTGGGGGCTTATGCTTGGGCGCCGATATTAGGGCAACGCTGAACAAGTCCCTCGCGGCGAGCGCATCCTTGGCGCGCTCGTTCGCGGGGACTCTTTCAGCGTCGCCTTTGGCCGACGCCGCACAAAAGCCCCGCCGCCGGGTCACCGACTTGTCGACGGCGTTCGATCCGCCTTCAATCACCAACGACCTTGACCCGTACCAGCTTCTTGACACCCCGCATGTCGGGCCTGCTCGATCGCATTCATCGCGCTGCACGACCGCCGTTCCATTCGATGAGCCCGACCGAGGCCCGCAAGGCTTACCGGGCGGGCGCCGAGATCCTCGATCTGCCGCGCGCCGCCTTGCCACGCGTCGACGACTTCTCGATTCCCGCCGCGGACGGCCATGCGATGTCCGCGCGCCTGTATGCACCATCAACAACCAGCGGCCTGCCGGTGCTGCTGTATCTGCATGGCGGCGGCTTCACGATCGGCGATCTGGAAACCCACGACAGCCTGTGCCGCCAGATCGCGTTGCGAAGCGGCGCAGCAGTTGTCGCGCTCGACTATCGCCTGGCGCCGGAGCATCGCTTCCCAACCGCCGTCGACGACAGCTGGGCCGCGATGCGCTGGCTCGCTGACCATGCCGACACGCTGGACCTCGACGCGCACCGATTCGCCGTCGGTGGCGACAGCGCCGGCGGCACGCTGGCAGCCGCCGTGGCATTGCATGCGCGCCAGATCGGATTGCCACTTACCGCGCAGGTGCTGATCACCCCAGGCACGACAGCTCATTCGGACACCGCCTCGCACCACCTGTTCGCCAACGGCTTCCTGCTCGAAGCGGCCGACATCGTCTGGTTCTTCGATCACTACATCGCACCCGGACAGCGCAGCGACTGGCGGTTCGCTCCGCTCAATGCCGATGATGTCGACGGGGTTGCACCGGCTTGCGTGGTGCTGGCCGAATGCGACCCGCTGGTCGACGAAGGTCTTGCGTATGCCGACAAGCTGCGGGCCAGCGGCGTCGTGGTCGACCTCGAGCTCTTCCGAGGCGTGACCCACGACTTCATCAAGATGGGCAGAGCCTTGCCGGAGGCTCTCGCCGCACAGACCGCGATCGGCGACTTCCTGCGCAGCGCCTTCGAGGCTGCAAAATCCTGATCGGCGACCACTCGACATCAAACCATGAAACGAAGCGACTTCCGATTTCTCGATCGCCTGCGGGTGCGCTGGTCCGAGATCGACTCCCAGAGAATCGTCTTCAACGGTCACTACCTGACCTATTTCGACACTGCCATGGCCGGCTACTGGCGCGCGCTTGCGATGCCTTACCACGAGACGATGGCCGGCCTCGGTGGTGATCTCTACGTGCGCAAGGCAACGCTCGAATATCTGGCCTCGGCACGCTACGACGATCTGCTCGACATCGGCATGCGTTGCGAGCGCATCGGCAAATCGTCGATCACCTTCCAGGCAGCGGCATTCCTGCAGGAGCGCCTGTTGGTCAGCTGCGAGCTCGTCTATGTTTTCGCCGATCCGGCCAGCCAGACCTCGCGGCCGGTGCCCGACGCCTTGCGTGCATGCCTGCTCGGCTTCGAGGCGGGCGAAGCGATGACCCGCATCACCATCGGCAACTGGTCAGATCTGGCGGCGCGCGCGCGCGGCTTGCGCGAGGCGGTGTTCGTCGCTGAGCAAAAAATCCCCGCCGAGATCGTCTGGGATGCCGCCGACACCGACGCCGACGCAGTGCATGGGCTGGTCGTCAATCGCTTCGGCAATCCCCTCGCGACCGGGAGACTGTTGCAAGCTGCGCCACAAATCGGCCGCATCGGACGCATGGCGGTCCACCAGGCAGTGCGCGGCAGCCGGATCGGGCGACAACTGCTCGACGGCCTGATCGACGCCGCCCGCACTCGCGGCGACACCGAGGTGATGCTGCACGCGCAGGCGTCGGCGATTCCCTTCTACCTGCGCTCAGGCTTCGTGCCGCAGGGGGAGATGTTCGTAGAAGCGGGGATAGACCACCTGGAGATGGTGAAGAGATGGTGATGGCCAATCACACCCCTCTCGGCGCCTTCGACGGCTTCAACAAACTGCGCACCCGACCGCGCTTGTGCCGCGGCTGCTGCGAGGCCGATGCATCCAGTTCACCTTCGCGCACCGGCTCCTGCACCGTCGGAGAATCGTCGTCGACCTCCGGATCGAGCACATACCGCGGTGGCCAGTTGCGCAAGGCCACGCGACGTAGCAAGGCCACACCGTTGGCCGTGAAGCTGCGCTCCAGCACATGCGTGACCAGCGTGCGATTGAGCTTTTCAGTGATCACCAATGTCGAGCAACGCGTGCCATAACTGCCGTCGACTGTGCGGATGAAGGCCGGCGACAAGGCGCGCTCCCATTCCAGCGGTACGCCGGTGCTCGGCAATTCAGCGTCGGTCGCTCGCTCGCGGTCAGCAAGGGCAGCGAACAAGTCGGCCGACAAGCCGTCGACGGAAGCGGCCGACCTGATCGCCTCGCTCATCGCCAGTTTCAGCTTGTCGACCTTGGGCCAGGGTGAATCCAGGCCCGCATTCGAAAGCCCGTGAAGGCCACGCTCGAGCCGCTTCGGATACTGGCTCCGGTTCGACGCCCAGTAACAGGTGCCGAGCTTGAAATCGGCCATCAGCAGATTGAAGCCGTTGTGGCCGGACAAGGCGGTACGCATCCAGAATCGATCCGGCGCATCCTGCCCGGTCAGCCAATCCGGCGCAATGCGGCCTCGCGACGGCGCATTCGCATCCTGCTTCAGCTTGGGCTCGCGAACGTTGGTCAGCATCGCCAGCCTGCCGAGCGTCGTCAGGCCCAGCCAGGTACCGCCGGCCTGCATGTCGCGCCCGCCGAGGATTGCGGGCCCACCACTGTCCGGCGTCCACCACGCCAGCCGCGCCGCCGGCCGGTTGAAAAACTCATCGCGGTTGGCGGCAATCACCAGCGGAAAGCGCCGATCCTGATCGATGGCCAGGCCTATCAGGCACATGCTTCGAATGCCTCCACATGCCGCTCACCGTGGATCAGGGATGCAATCGGCGCGGCGGCCTGATTGATCGCATCCAGCAGATCGCCGAGCCCGATCCGGCTGCCGTCGACGCCCGTCGCGCCCAAAGAATAGGTTTCCATCAGCGTCAGCAGCGTTCCCTCGACCGGGCCACCATGGCGTCGCAGCAGCCGCGCCTGCAAGCCGTCAAACTGCCCACACAAGGCTTGCTGAAAGCCGGCGACGCGAAGACAGGTGATTGCTTCGTCGGCGGATTCGACACGGTAATAGATAAAAACCTCGGGGGCCACAACCATGCCGGAAGAAGACCGTACGCCGACTTCGTCCGGCTGGCTCAAGTTTCGCTCGCCGCCGTCACGGGGTAGGGCAGTTCGACCCTTGTCAGCAAGGGGCCGTCGACCGAATCCAGATGCAGGCTGCCATCGTCGACCGCCGCCAGCTTGACCTCGATCAATGCGCTGTCGCCGCTGCCCGCAGGCCTCGGCGCGCCATTGACGACCATGCCTGCCGGCTGGCCCGCGTCGCTGCTGTGAAAGACTTCCTGGCCCGGCACGCAGACACCGGCAGCGTCGAACAGGAACATCCGGCGTTTGACCGTGCCACGGTACTGGCTGCGCGCGACGACTTCCTGGCCGGGATAACAGCCCTTCTGAAAGTCGACACCGCCGACCAGCTCGAAGTTGATCATCTGCGGCACGAACCGATCAGCGGTCTCGACCTCGATCATCGGCACGCCGCCGTGCACTTCGAGCCAGCGCCAGTTGTCGAGCGTCGGAGCGGTTCCGGACTGCTCGGCGGCGCCGCCGGGAACGGCAGCGCCGAGTGCCGCGACCCACACCGCACGTCGGTTGCCCGCAACGCTCGGCAGGTGCAGCAGATGGCCCGCCGCCACGCTACGCTGCTGCCCGATCGACGCGGCATCCAGATCTGCCGCAGCCAGCGCGGAATCGGCGGCAGCGCCTGTCAAGCCTGAGCAAACCAGCCTCGAAGCGGCGTCCACCGATTCAGACGACGCATCCGTGAGCTTGCATTTGCTGCGCAGCACGAACATCGACAGCCGCTTCAGCGTCGCAGCCAGCACGCTCACGTGGCAGGCCAGCAAAAATTCTTCGGGTCCATTGCGCCAGACCAGAAAACTCGCCTGCAGCCGGCCCTTGGCCGAGCAGAAGCCGGCCAGCCGCAGCATCTCCGGGCCCAGATCGGCCATGCCGCTGGTCAACTGACCATGCAGAAACTGCGCAGCGTCGCTCCCTGTGGCCCGGATCAAGCCCCAATGCGACAACGCCACAGCGCCGTTGAAATTGACAGGGGATGCAGGGGTTTCGGGCTTGTCCATCGCGCAATTATGATTGCGGTCTGTTGAGCTATCGGTTGCCCCCGGCAGAGGCCCCTTCGGGCAGCGGCGATCCCTTCTTCATGTCGAATCTCAAAAGCAGGCTCAAGCGCGCCGCGGCAGTATCAGCGGCTTCGATATCGGTTTTGCTGCTCGGCGTCAGCATCGCGGTCTATGTCTGGCTGAATCGGCCCTTGCCATTGCAGGGCTCCAGTGCCGAGTTGTCGATCGAGGTGGGCACCAGCCCGCGCGAAATTGCACAGAACTGGGTCGCGGCGGGTGTGCAAACCTCGCCCTGGCTGCTGTACGAGTGGTTCCGATGGTCGGGCGATTCGCGGCGCATCCGTGCCGGCAGTTACGAGATCGACGCCAGCACCACGCCGCGCAGATTGCTCAACAAGATGGTGCGCGGCGATGAGACGCTGGCGACGGTGCGGCTGATCGAGGGCTGGACCTTCCGCCAGTTTCGCGCTGAAATGGCCAAGGCCGACAGCCTGAAACCGACCACGGCCGAGATGACCGATGCGCAGATCATGGCAGCACTCGGCGAGCCGGGCACGCCACCGGAAGGGCGCTTCTATCCGGATACCTACGCCTACAGCAAGGGCAGTACCGACCTCGCGGTGCTGAAGCGGGCCCACCACGCGATGCAAACCAGATTGGAAGCCGTGTGGGCCACGCGCACGGCCGACACCCCATTGCGCAGCGTCAACGACCTGCTGACCCTGGCATCGATTGTCGAGAAGGAAACCGGTGTGGCAACCGACCGCGGCAAGGTAGCGGCGGTGTTCATCAACCGCTTGAAGATCTCGATGCCGCTGCAGACCGATCCGACCGTGATCTATGGCCTGGGAACCTCGTTCGACGGCAACCTGCGCAAGGCCGACCTGCTGGCCGATACGCCGTTCAATACCTATACGCGGATGGGCCTTCCGCCGACACCGATCTCGATGCCGGGCAAGGCGTCGCTGCTGGCGGTGGTTCGTCCGGCGAGCAGCAACGCGCTGTATTTCGTGGCTCGCGGCGACGGCAGCAGCGAATTCAGCAACGACCTGGTGGCGCACAATCGAGCGGTCAACCTCTACCAGCGCGGCAAGGCCGCCTCGAACTGAGCACCTCCATGGATGAAAGTCTGGCCGCCGAGCCGGCGCGCTCGCGCGGTCGTTTCATCACCGTCGAAGGCATCGACGGCGCTGGCAAGAGCACCCACATTGCCGCACTGGTCGAGCGCCTGCAAACAGCCGATAACCGTGTCGTCGCAACGCGCGAGCCAGGGGGCACGCCGCTGGCGGAGGCTTTGCGCGGCCTGCTGCTCGAGCGGCCAATGGATGCGCTCAGCGAAACCTTGCTTGTATTTGCCGCGCGCCGCGATCACCTGAAGCAACAGATCGAACCCGCACTGGCGCGCGGCGACACCGTGGTTTGCGATCGTTTCACCGATGCCACGTTTGCCTACCAGGGCGGTGGCCGTGGCTTCGATCTGCCGGTGCTGACGCAACTCGAACAATGGGTGCACGGAGGTCTGCAGCCCGACCTGACCCTGTGGTTCGATCTCGACGCCGAAACGGCCGCAGCGCGCCGCACCGCGGCACGTGCGCCCGATCGTTTCGAGCAGCAAGATGTGGAGTTTTTCGCGCGGGTGCGCTCGGCCTATGCCCAACGCTGCGAGGCAGCGCCGGGTCGCATCGTGCGCATCGATGCATCACCCGAGGCAGCGATGGTCTGGCATCAGATCGATGCAGTGCTTGACCAACGCGGCTGGTAAACGATGTCGACGGCGCTGCTTCCCTGGCTCGAACAGCCGCTGGCGCAAGC
>JBBRID010000218.1:0-6978 GCA_038221635.1 Burkholderiales bacterium | reverse complement strand
ATGCGCACGCGCCGGACATGGAGTCGCTCTACGACCTGCACTACCCGGCCAGCGACATTCCGCCGCAAGCCCGCGAGCTGTACCGGTCGAACCTGGTGCGCTACATCGCCGATACCGGTTACGAGCCCGTACCCGTGCGGTCACTGTGCGCAGCCGGCGACGCCGGCACCAACGCGCCGCTCGACCTGAGCCACTCGACGCTGCGCAGCGTTTCGCCGATGCACGTCCAGTACCTGCACAACATGGGCGTGGACTCGACCCTGACCCTGTCGCTGCTGGTGGATGACCAGCTGTGGGGGCTGGTGGTGTGCCATCACCGCAGCGCCACCGCGCTGCCCGTGCGCTTGCGGCGCGCCTGTTACGCGCTGTCTGTCTCCATGAGCTACATGGTGGGCTGGCACGCCAGGCACGACCGCGCCGCTGCGGCATTGCGGGCCGCGCAGTTGCAGGCGCAGGTCATCGACGCGTTCGCCGCCGTGCAGTGCCCGCTGGACGAAGTGCTGGAGCGCGCCGGACCCGGGCTGCTGATGATGGCCGGTGCCAGCGCTGGCGCGCTTTGGCGGGACGGGCAGATCCACCCGTTCGGCGCCTGGCCCGGCGACGAACATGGCGTAGAACGCGGCGCCAGCATCGTGCGCAGCGTGCGTGACGAGCTCACGCGCACCGGCGCCGATTTCTTCAGCACCGAACATGCCGAATTGCAACCCCCGATCGAGGCGGCCGAACTGCCGCAGCTCTGCGGGCTGATGGCCTTGCCGCTGGATGGCCACTGCGGCATCGTCTGGCTGCGCCCGGAGTACCGGCGCGAAGTGACCTGGGGCGGTGACCCCGACAAGCCGATGCAGGCCGAGCTGGGTACCGACGGCCGACCGCGGATCGGGCCCCGTGCCTCGTTCGCCCGCTGGGAAGTCCTGGTCTCAGAGAGATGCCGGCCCTGGAGCGAGCTGGAGATGGACGCCGTGCGCACGCTGCTGCCGCTGCAGCAGGTGCTCGCGACACGCGACGCCGTCGCACAGGTCACGCTGAAAACCACGCGCTTTCAGGCCCTCGTGGCGCTGCAATCCGACATCTACTGGCGGACCGATGCCGCGGGTCGATTGGTGACGGTCAACAAGCCACTGCCGAGCGGTCACGGGTCATCCTTGGGGCGCACGCTGCCGGAGTTGCTGGCGCCCGCCTGCGCGCCCGCGATGCTGGAGGCCCTCAAGGCGGCCCTCAAGGGCGGGCAAGCCTTCCGCCGCTTGCATATCAATGGCAAGCGCGAGTCCGACAACTGCGCCTTTCACCTGTTGTTCAATGGCGAGCCGCTGATGGACGATGGCGGTCGCTTCGAAGGCTGGCACGGCACGGTCGTCGACGTGACGCGCGACATGGAGATGCAGGCAGCCCTGCGCCAGAAGGAGGCGGCCGAGACCGACAAGCTGCGTGCCGTGGCCTTGCTGGCGGCCGGCATCGCCCACGACTTCAATAATCTGCTCGGTTCGATCAACGGCCTGGCTGAACTGTGCGAGCTGGAAGCCACCGAGGGCTCGCGCCAGGCGCGCAACCTCGGGCGCATTCGGCAGGCAGGCGATCGTGCGGCCTTGCTGGTGCGGCAGATGCTGGACTTTTCGCGCCAGACGCCGATGGCGCCGCAGCGTTTGCTGGCAAGCGAATGGTTGGCCCATGCCGCTGGCCTGTTGCGCGCAGCGCTGCCTCGCGACATCGAGTTGGTCGTGACGATCGTCGCTGACGGGCAGGTGAATATTGACCTGGTGCAGATGGAGCAGGTGCTGCTGAACATGGCCCGCAATGCCGCGCACGCGATCTCCGGACAAGGCGGCGCGGTGCGCTTCGTGGTCGATCGGGCCGATCCGACGACTGAGCCGAGCCCGGTGTCGAGTGCGGTGTCGAGTGCAGGGGCAGAGGCGGCCCCAGACACGCCGCACCATCTCCGACTGCGCGTGATCGACAACGGCGCCGGCATGAGTGCCGAAGTCGTCGCGCAGATCTTCAACCCCTTCTTCACCACCAAGCCGGTGGGTCAAGGCACCGGCCTCGGTCTGGCCGCGGTGCACGGCATCGTGGGCAACCACGGCGGCGTGATCGAGGTATCGAGCGAGCTGGGTGTGGGCACCACGTTCAGCATCTTCCTGCCGCTGGCGGGCACGTCCACGCTTGTCGCGCCGCTGCCATGTGTGCGACGAACGGCAACCCATGACGGAAGCGATGCACCCGAATGTCTGATTCCTGCGACCGCCGCAACGCAGCACTTCCCATCCACCAGCGCGACCTGTTGACAAGCTGAAATCCCATGCGAACCAATCACCACAAATCGAGGGCGCCTGTGGCCGAGGCCTGCGGCGAGCAGTCGACTCGGGCCGAGATCCGTCACGAGAACGAGAGGTTGCGGCAGAAAGTTGTGCAGCTGGAAACAAACTCGCAGGCGCTGCGAGCCCGCCAGGCCGGCACGCCAATGGCCGAGGACCCGGCCCAACCACCTGCCTTGATGCGCGACGGCGCCCCTTTGAGCTGGCAACTGCGCAGCACAGCGGCCGGTGAGGCGCGGCAGGCGTTGCTCGAGCTGGTCGAACGCCAGCAGATCGTTGAGAACAGCCTGCAGCAGAGCCTCGCCACGCTGCGCCTGCGCGACTGTGCACTGGGCGCGATTTCTCAAGGGGTGCTGATTACCGACGCTGCGGGTCGCACGACGTACATGAACCGTGCCTGCGAGGAGATCACCGGCTACACCGGAAAAGAGATGAGCGGCCATACCGCCAGCATGCTGCAAGGCCCCAGCACCAGCCCGCAGCGGCTGCAGGCGCTGCGCACGGCGATCGCCGATGCGGTGCCGTTCCATGGCGAACTGCTGAACTATCGCAAGGACGGAACGGCGTTCTGGAATGAGCTTTCGGTGATGCCGGTGTTCGACCCGCAGGGCCGGGCGACGCAGTCCGTCGGCGTGATGCGCGACGTGACGGCGCGGCGCCATGCCGACGCAGAGTTGTTGCTGGCGGGCAAGCTGTTCGAGCAGAGCAGCGAGTGTTTCGTCGTCTCCGACTCCGATCGGCGCATCGTCAAGGTGAACCGCGCCTTCACCGCGCTCAGCGGCTACAGCGAGGAAGAAGCGCTGGGCCAGCACTCACAGTTCCTTGCTTCGGGACGTCACGACCTGGTGTTCTTCGAGACGCTGTGGAAAACGGTGGCGGCCGACGGTCGCTGGGAAGGAGAGATCTGGAACCGTCGCAAGGACGGCTCGGACTACCCGGTGTGGCTGTCGATGAGCCGCGTCGTCGACGAAGCGGGGCAGACCACGAATTTTGCCTCCTCCTTCAGCGACATCACACAGCGCAAGTTGGCCGAGGACAGCATCTTCCGCCTCGCGCACTTCGACACGCTGACCGGTTTGCCCAATCGCGCCTTGCTCGACGCCCGCGCCCGTCTCGCCTTGAAGGCGGCCAGCCAGAGCCAAGCACCATTGGCGCTGATGTTCATCGACCTCGACCACTTCAAGAAGGTCAACGACTCGCTCGGCCACGATGTCGGTGACAGCCTGCTGGTGGCAGTGGTCGAGCGCTTCAGGGTCGGACTGCGCAAGCAGGACACCTTGTGCCGCAGAAGCGGCGACGAATTCATGCTGCTGCTGCCGGGGGCCGACGCCGCCGCCGCTGCGCAGCTAGCGCATCGGCTACTGCAGCTGTCGGAGCAACCGTATCAGATCGGACCTCACGAGCTGACGGTCACGCCCTCGATCGGCATCGCGCAGTTTCCCGGGGACGGGCACGACCTGGAATCGCTGATCCTGTGCGCCGATGCGGCGATGGTCAGAACCAAGCAGTGCGGCCGCAACACCTTCCGCTTCTTTACGGCCGATATTCAGGCGCAGTCGGCCCGCGTGCTGCTGCTCGAGAATGCACTGCGGCGCGCGCTCGAGCGTGGCCAGATGCAACTTCATTACCAGCCGCAGAAGTCTCTGCAGGGCGGCGCCATCATCGGCGCGGAAGCCCTGTTGCGATGGCAGCACCCGGAACTGGGTTGGGTCTCGCCGGCCGAGTTCATTCCGATTGCCGAGAGCAGCGGGTTGATCATCTCGATCGGCGCATGGGTGCTGCGCACCGCGCTGCAGCAGATGAAGGCCTGGACCGCCGCCGGCATGAACCCGATCCGCGTGTCCGTGAACCTGTCCACCGTGCAGTTCAGGCAGCATAACCTGCCCGAGCTGCTGGACCGGATGCTCGAAGAGGCCAGCGTGTCGCCGGCGCGCCTGGAACTCGAATTGACAGAAAGCCTTGCCGCCGAAGACCCCGACGCTGCCGTGGCGATGATGAACCGCCTGCGCGCGGTGGGTGTGCGCATGTCGATCGACGACTTCGGCACCGGCTATTCGTCGCTGAGCTACCTGAAGCGCTTCAAGGTCTACAAGCTGAAGATCGACCAGTCGTTCGTGCGTGGCATCCCCAACGATACCGATGACCAGGCGATCGTCTCGGCGATCATCAGCATGGCCAGGAGTCTGGGCCTGCGCACGATCGCCGAGGGCGTGGAGACCGTCGAGCAGATGGACTACCTGCGCCAGGCGGGCTGCGATGAGATGCAAGGTTACTTGCTGAGCCGTCCATTGCCGGCGGCGGGGTTCGAGGCTTTCGTCAACGCCTGAGCGGCGGACAACCACGGCTGCAACCCTTGTTCAAGTTCGACCCGACTGCTCAGAAAGGTCGTTGACGCGTTCCACCGACGACCACACGCAGGCTCGGCGATTTGAAATACGCCCAACCAGCGGAATACCGATGACTCAACCCACACCCCTGCCCAAATCCAGAACCGGCATCAAAGGCCTGGATGAACTGACCACCGGCGGCTTGCCGCAAGGACGCCCGACGCTCGTGTGTGGCGGTGCGGGGTGCGGCAAGACCCTGCTGGCAATGGAGTTCCTGGTCCATGGCGCGACGCAGTTCGGCGAGCCGGGTGTCTTCATGGCCTTCGAAGAGACGGCGGCCGACCTGACACAGAACGTCGCCTCGCTCGGCTTCGACGTGGACGACCTGGTGGCGCGGCGGCTGCTCGCCATCGACGAGCGCCGCGCCGCTCCCCAAGCCGGCCCGCATCCCCTGCGGATATAGGCCGCCGTACCCGTCGGTCCAGGAGCTGTCATGGCGCTTGCGCGGGCAGTCCAGCCCCGGTGCGCTGACTCATGCCTGGTCGGACCAGCGCAATGCGGCCTCGCGAAGCTGCATTCATGCCGGCCTCTTCTCTGCCGAGCCGCTGCGACCAGCCTCAGCTCGGCGTCGGCGTCCCGCGCATGCGGTCGATCTTCAGGAAAGTCTTGCGCGCCAGCGCCACCAGTTGTCCGCTGGTCGGTTGGTCGACCGTCTCGTAAGCAAGGATGTGGGGCACCAACGCCGGGCGATGTTTCTCTACGTAGTGGCGGAAATCGGCCTGTGCGGTATGAGAGCCGGCGACCAGCAATTCGGGAATATCCGACAGCGCATCGCAGACTTCGCCAAAAAATTCGTGCTCGGTGCGCACCTTGCTGCCATGTTGCGCGGTGTGGTGGGTGTGGGTCTTGATCTTCTGCGATTCCACATGCTCGGCGTCGAATTGCAGAATCTCGGCGTTCTGGTGGTCGATACGGACCACGGCGTGAAAACTTGTCATTGTTGGAGGTCTCGTTGATTGTTATCAATGGATTGGGGGCCGGACTGACTCAACGCGTGTTCTTCTCGAATGCCGTTTCGCAGGCGATGCAACGCAACGCCCAGGGTTCGACCATCAGGCGCTCGATCGGAATCGCTATGCCGCAATCGGCGCACATGCCGTAAGCTCCACGCTCCATCCGCTGCAGCGCAGCGGTGACAGCGTCGAGTTCGCGCCGCTGGTGGTCGCTCAGCGCCATTGCGATCTCCCGCTCGGGCGCGCGCTGCGGCGCATCGTCAGCATCCTGGCCAGCCACGTTGGCCGCCTGATCTACACGGCTGTTGCCATGCAGATGCCGAGCCAGTTGCTCGCTCAGCTGATCGCGGCGTTGTTCCAGAGCGGTCAGCAGCAAGGCGCGCTGGTCATTGGTCTTTGCGGTCGTCATGGTGGCTCCAATCTCGGAGAACCATCATGCGCCAGCCCCAGCGGTACAAGCTTGCGGTCGATCAAACCCGCATCTGAAATGTGCAAGAGGCTGGTCCGGAATCCATTCGCTCAAGAGCCTGACGAAGAAAACCCCGCCACGGCGGGGCTTGGATATCGGGTAATCGAATCCAGCTTCAGAAACTCTCCCAGTCGTCGGATCCCGTCCTGCTTGGCACAACGGCGATCGTTTCGGCTTCGGGCTTCGATTTGCTACCAAAGTTCGGACGGCTGATGTTTTTCGCCCGGTCCGAGCCACGGCGATCGACCAGTCTCGGTTGGGGTGGGGGCGTTGCCGGGTGGTGAGACAGCCCGTTGTTGAGGAGAGGCGCGACGTTGCCGAGCTTGAAGACAGCGACCGACTGCGTCAGCTGCTGCGCCTGGGCGTTCAGGCTCTTAGCCGCGGCCGCACTTTGTTCGACGAGTGCGGCGTTTTGCTGCGTGACTTGATCAATCTGGCTGACCGCGTCACTCACTTGCTTCACACCGGCGCTTTGTTCGCTGGTCGCTGCACTTATCTCGCCCATGATGTCGGTCACGCGGCGGATGCTGCTGACCACCTCGGTCATCGTTGCTCCGGCTTGGTCGACCAACGCGCTGCCCTGGTCGACGCGATCGACGCTGGCGGTGATCAGACTCTTGATCTCCTTCGCCGCATCGGCGGATCGCCCGGCCAGGCTGCGGACCTCGGAGGCAACAACGGCGAAACCGCGGCCCTGCTCACCGGCCCGTGCCGCCTCGACCGCCGCGTTGAGTGCCAAGATGTTGGTCTGGAACGCGATGCCGTGGATCACGCTGATGATGTCGAGAATGTTCTTCGCGCTGTCGTTTATCCCCTTCATTGTCGTCACCAGCTGCCCGACGACTTCGCCCCCCCTGGCT
>JBBRID010000217.1:0-7002 GCA_038221635.1 Burkholderiales bacterium | reverse complement strand
TGCGGCCGGCCGAGAGTGCCGCTTCGCCGCGCGCCAGATCCTCTCCGGCGAGGCGTCGGTTGTCGCCCGCGCGCACCACCCCGCCCGGGATGCGCACCTGGTTCCCATCGGACTGGGTGAATTCCTGCGGCACCACGGTATCCAGGCCTGGCGGCATCACTGCGCCCGTCATGATGCGGACCGCTTCGCCAGGGCCGACGCTGCCTTCGAACTGGACCCCGGCGAACGATGCTCCGACGATGGCCAGCGACGTTTCGTCGCCGTTGCGCAGATCACTGGCGCGCAGCGCGTAACCGTCCATCGCCGAGTTATCGTTGGCTGGAACGTTGATGTTAGAGAAGATGTCGCGCGCCAGGACGCGGCCCAGCGCGCTGCGGATCGCCAGGCTTTCGACGGCCTGGACTCGTGGAACCAAGCGGTCGATGAACTCTCTGGCTTGCGCCACCGGCAGCGCGTTCGGGTCGTAGCCGCTGACGCAGGAAGCGATTTCTTGCAATGAAGGGGATGCAGTCATGTGGGGGGAATGGTCTGCCAGCGCCTCGCGAGCCCGGGCGGCGCGCCAATCAAAGCCGGCCGACCTGCAGCGATTGCAGTTCCTGCGCGGTATTGGCATTGAAGAAGGCGCTGGCGTCGTCGAACAGCACATTGGCGCAGCGGTGCAGCGCAGTCCAGCGGTCGATCTTGCGTTGCCCGGAGCTCGTGAATCGGACCAGGCTTTCCAGTAATTCGGCCTTCATAAGGCAGAACACCGGCTGCAGTTGTGGTTCGCTGCCGGGCTGGTCGAGGGTCATCGCCATGGCCAATTCGGCGCCTTCGGACTCCAGGCCCTCGCCAAGCCGTCTGACCAGATCAACCGGGAAATTCGGCGTATCGCAAGGAACGGTTACCAGATACGGTGTTTCGCAACGTTCCAGGCCAGCCAGGAACCCGGACAAGGGTCCTGCATACTCGCCATCGGCGTCAGGCCAGACCGGCGCGCCTAAGGACTCATAGGCAGCCAGGTTGCGATTCGCGTTGATCATCAGGTTGCCAACCTGCGAGCCCAGTCGCAACATGGCGTGCATCGCCAATGGCATGCCCGCGTGGTTCTGCAGCCCCTTGTCGACCCCGCCCATCCGGCTGCCACGGCCGCCGGCGAGTATCAAACCAGTGATGTCGTCAACTGCGATCATGGGCGGCGTGGAGCGCAAGAGTTCAGGTTCATTTCAGGCTGGTGCGAGTTGGCGCTTGTCGAACGCGCGCTGGGAGCGGGTTCAGGTTATCCGCCGATGTAGTGCATTTCGACCCGCTTGCCGACACCGCGGTCAGGCTTCTCGTTTGTCGTCTCGACGCTTCGCAATTCGGAATACCGATCCTCCCGGCCATTCCAGACCAGGCCGATCGCGGCCGCAATCTGGTCGTCCGAAAAGGAGCTACGCAGCAACGCCCGCAGGTCATGCCCCTGGTTGGCGAACAGGCAGGTGAACAACTTGCCTTCGGTCGAAAGGCGGGCCCGATTGCACTCGCCGCAAAACGCCTTCGTCACCGAAGAGATGAAACCGATTTCGCCACCGCCGTCGGCATATCGCCAGCGCTCGGCGGTCTCGCCCGCCTGGCTCGCCTCGAGTGGCAGCAGGGCAAATTCCGCCTGGATGCGTTCGAGCACATCGGCCGAGGGCAATACCTCGTCCATCCGCCAGCCGTTGCTGGCGCCGACATCCATGTATTCGATGAACCGCAACACGATGCCGCTGCCGCGGAAATGGCGCGCCATCGGCACGATCTGATGATCGTTGACGCCGCGTTTGACCACCATGTTGACCTTGATCGGCCCGAGCCCGACCCGCCGGGCCGCCTCGATGCCGTCAAGCACCGCAGCGACCGGGAAATCGGCATCGTTCATGCGCCGGAAAATCGCGTCGTCCAGCGCGTCGAGGCTGATCGTCACGCGCTGCAGACCCGCGTCCTTCAGCGCCTGCGCCTTGCGGGCCAGAACCGAGGCGTTGGTGGTCAAGGTCAAATCGAGCGGTGCGCCATCGACCGTGCGCAACTGGCTCAGCATGCCGACCAGGATCTCCAGGTTTTTGCGCAGCAGTGGTTCACCCCCCGTCAGGCGCAGCTTCTTCACGCCGTGGGCGACGAACAGCCGGGCGAGTCGGGTGATCTCCTCGAAACTGAGCAGCGAGTCGTGCGGCAGAAACTGGTAGTGCTTGTCGAATACCTCTCTGGGCATGCAATACGAGCAACGGAAATTGCAGCGGTCGGTGACCGATATGCGCAGGTCGTGCAGGGGCCTGGCGAGCCGGTCGGTCAGTAACCCGTTCGCAGGCCGCAACTCGGTCGGCACGATCGGGACACTTGCCCGGTAGCGCTGATCAACGAGGGGAATGGATTTCTCGGCCATGGGCGGATTGTGCCTGTCGGCGTCGCCAGACCGGCGGTACGCCTTGATGGCCGCTTCGGTGTTCGGGTTTCGCCGCCGGTGGCGGGCAGCGCCGAACTGCCGAAGCCGAGCGAAAAGGACTTTTCAGCGCTTCCGGGCCTCGGTCAATCAGTTGGCCTCGGGCCGTCGCGCGCCGGTGAAGCGAGCGCTCCAGTAGCTGATGCCCATGTTTTCCACCCGCACTTCGCCGCCGGGCTTCGGCGCGTGGATGAACTTGTTGTCGCCCACATAGATGCCGACATGCGAAAATGTGCGCCGCAAGGTATTGAAGAAGACCAGGTCGCCGGGCTTCAGATCATCGCGACGGATGCTGATCAAGCCCGCTGCATTGGCCTGCTCGTCGGCTCGTCTGGGCAGCATCAGTCCGATGCTGCGCTCGAAGATGTAACGGGTAAAGCCGCTGCAGTCGAAGCCGGTTTCTTCGGATTGGCCGCCGCGCGAATAAGGCACACCGAGAAAATTCATGGCCGTCAGCACCATGTCGGATGCGTGATCCCTCACCGACTCTGCAAAGCCGGTCTTGACTGCCACCGGTGCGTTGTCCGATGTCGTCACCGAGGCCCGGGTAGAGATCCCGCGTTCGGCCAGAATCTTAGCGATCGGATCCGCGAGCATATCGGTCGGAGTCGCTGCCGCCGGTGCGGCGGCGATGCCCAAAATGGCCGCGACGATGTAGGAGAACGCCGCTCCTTGTAATGACCTGTTACTAATTTTCGGCATGGCGCGCAGGATATATGCGTCTTGTGCATACCGTCAACCCATTTGTCCATGCGTTTACCCTGAAGGCGCAGCGTAGCGCTGAAAAACCGGCAGGCCAAGCCGCCAACGGCACTACGATCGGCGCCCATCCCACACGCGAATTCACCTGGAGAAATGATGTTCAAGGCTTTGGTTCTGAACAAGGGCGATGACGGATTCAACGCCGCCATTCAGACGCTCGACGACTCGGCGCTTCCTGATGGCGACGTTCTGATTGCGGTGGCCCACTCGACCCTCAACTACAAGGATGGGCTGGCGATCACCAACAAGGGGCCGGTGGTGCGGTCGTGGCCGATGGTGCCGGGCATCGACGGGGCGGGCACCGTCATCGATAGCCGCCACCCTGACTGGAAGTCGGGCGACCGTGTGATCCATAACGGCTGGGGCGTCGGCGAGACGCGATTTGGATGCCTTGCCGAACGCGCCAGGCTGAAAGGCGAGTGGCTGGTTGCGCTGCCTGATGCGTTCTCCACGGCGCAGGCAATGGCAATCGGCACCGCCGGCTATACTGCGATGTTGTGTGTCATGGCGCTCGAGCGCCATGGCGTCAAACCCGGTGACGGCGATGTGCTCGTCACCGGCGCAACCGGTGGCGTCGGCAGCGTCGCGACGGCTTTGCTGGCCAAGCTCGGTTACCGGGTCACCGCATCGACCGGCAAGGCCGCCGAGGCTGATTACCTGAAGGCACTCGGTGCGCATGCGGTCATCGATCGCCAGGAACTGGGCGTTGCTGGCAAGCCGCTGCAAAAAGAGCGCTGGACAGCGGTGGTCGATGCGGTCGGCAGTCATACGCTGGTCAATGCATTGGCACAGACCCGCTATGGCGGCGTCGTTGCGGCGTGTGGTCTGGCCCAGAGCGCCGATCTGCCAGGCACCGTGATGCCATTCATCCTGCGCGGTGTCACGCTGGCCGGCATCGACAGTGTGATGGCGTCACTGGCGGTGCGACGCGAAGCCTGGCGCCGGCTCGCCGAGGATCTTTCCGCCAAGACGATGGCTACTGTGGCCGATGAAATCGTCCTCGACGACGTGATAGCTGCCGCAGCCGACCTGATGAACGGCAAGGTCCGTGGACGCAAGTTGGTCCGAATCGGATAACGCCGTGGGGTGTCCAGGGCAGGGTGTCCAGGGCAAGCTGTCAGGGCAATGTCAGTGCAGGGCGATTCAATTGCCATCACAGGAGACAGACATGGACCGATCGCAGCTATCCCCAGCACACGTCAGCTACGCCGATTTCTACCGGCACTCGATTGACGAGCCCGAGAGCTTTTGGCGCGAGCAGGCTGAGCTGGTCGACTGGCATCGGCCGTTTGACCAGGTTTGCGACTACGCCAACCCACCGTTTGCCCGCTGGTACGTCGGCGGCCAGATCAATTTGTGCCACAACGCCGTCGATCGCCATCTGAAGGCGCGCGGCGATCAACCGGCCTTGATCTTCGTCTCCACCGAGACCGAGCAGGAACGCGTCTACAGCTTCAATGAATTGCACGCCGAGGTGCAGCGCATGGCTGCCTGCCTGCTGACCCTTGGGGTCGGCCAAGGAGATCGCGTACTGATCTACATGCCGATGATCGCGGAAGCCGCCTTCGCGATGCTGGCTTGCGCACGCATCGGCGCTATCCATTCCGTGGTTTTTGGCGGCTTCGCCAGCAGCAGCCTGGCGAGCCGCATCGACGACGCCGAACCGGCGGTCGTGGTCAGCGCCGATGCGGGCAGCCGCTCTGGCAAGGTCGTCGCCTACAAGCCCTTGCTGGACGAGGCGATCAAGCTGTCAAAGCACAAGCCGGCGACGGTGCTGCTGGTCGATCGTGGATTGGCCAAGATGGAGATGCTCGAAGGTCGCGACGTCGACTACGCGCAGCTTCGCGAACAACACCTGACTACCGTCGTTCCGTGTACCTGGCTCGATTCGACGGCGCCGAGCTATACGCTGTATACCAGCGGGACGACCGGCAAACCCAAGGGCGTGCAGCGCGATACCGGCGGCTACGCGGTTGCGCTGGCAGCCAGCATCAAACACATCTTCTGCGGCAAGGCCGGAGAGACATTTTTCTCGACCAGCGACATCGGCTGGGTGGTCGGCCACAGCTACATCGTCTATGGCCCGTTGATCGCAGGTATGGCGACCATCATGTACGAAGGACTGCCGACCCGGCCCGATGCCGGCGTCTGGTGGAGCCTGGTCGAAAAATACAAGGTCACGGTGATGTTCAGCGCGCCCACGGCCGTGCGCGTGCTGAAGAAACAGGATGCGGGCTTTCTGACCAAATACGACCTGTCGTCACTGCGTGCGTTGTTCCTGGCCGGCGAGCCGCTCGACGAGCCGACGGCGCGCTGGATCACCGAGGCACTCGGCAAGCCGATCATCGACAACTACTGGCAGACCGAAACCGGCTGGCCGATCCTGGCACTTGCCAATGGCGTCGAACCGGCGCAAAGCAAGTTTGGAAGCCCCGGGAAGGCCATGTATGGCTTCAAGGTCAAACTGCTCGACGAGAACACCGGTGAGGAGTTGACCGGCGCCAATCAGAAGGGCGTCGTGGCCATCGAAGGCCCGCTGCCGCCGGGTTGCATGCAGACCGTTTGGCGCGACGACCAGCGATTCGTGCAGACCTACTGGAGCAGCGTGCCGGGACAGCAGGTCTACAGCACTTTCGACTGGGGCGTGTGTGACGAAGATGGCTACTACTTCATCCTCGGACGCACCGATGACGTGATCAACGTGGCCGGCCACCGGCTGGGTACCCGCGAGATCGAGGAGTGCATCTCCGGCCATGCAAACGTGGCCGAGGTGGCTGTGGTGGGTGTTGCCGATCAGTTGAAGGGGCAGGTCGCGGTGGCCTTCGTCGTGGCCAAGGATGCGTCGGCGCTTGGTGATATGGCTGCGCGGCTAAGACTCGAGGGTGAGGTCATGAAGACGGTCGACAGCCAGCTCGGCGCGGTAGCGCGGCCGGCGCGGGTGATGTTCGTCTCGCTGCTGCCGAAGACGCGCTCGGGAAAGCTGTTGCGTCGCGCGATCCAGGCGATCTGCGAAGGCCGCGATCCGGGCGACCTGACGACGATGGACGATCCAACGGCGCTGCAGCAGATCCGCGATCAGGTCGCCATCGTCCGCTGAGCTTCTCGACCCGCCGCGGCTGGCGGGCTCAAACGGCTCGGCGCAATCAGCGCTCACGCCAGCATCGCCAGTCGAGGCAGAATGCGCCGGAAGCCACTGGAATCCCGCCGATGCCGAGAACAATCTTCGCTTGTCTGCTTCTGACGCTGTCCAGCGCGACCTGCCTTGCCGCCGGCGCCGGCGCTCCCGGCCCCGCGTTTGCGCACTTCGGATCGGCCCAGGCGCTGAAATCCGCTTGCGACCGTGGTCTCCAGATTGCCGCTCGTGAATTGAAAATGCTGGAGAAACGAGCCGCCGACAAGCGGTGGCTCGCCGCCTACGACGCCTTCAGTGCTCGTCTGGAAGATCTTTCCAGCCCGCTGCTGTTCCTTTCGGCGGTCCATCCCGACAAGGCGATGCGCGGCGCCTCCGAGGCCTGCGAACTGCGCTGGAACGACTTGTTTTCGTCGCTGGGCCAGAACGAGCGCTTGTTTGCAACATTGAAGCGGCTCAAGCCGGTCGACGCCATCGATGCGGAATTGTTGCGGGCGACTCGGGACACCTTCATCGACAGCGGCGTCGCGTTGCCGCCGCCCGCCCGCAAGCGCGCCAAGCAGCTGAGCGACCAGATCAGTGAGCTGGGGCAGGCTTTCGACCGCAACATCCGCGACGAAAACGTGCGGCTCGCATTCACCGAGGCCGATCTGCGGGGTGTGCCGCCGGC
>JBBRID010000216.1:0-7009 GCA_038221635.1 Burkholderiales bacterium | reverse complement strand
AACTCGCGGTCGAAATCCTGCGCGATCGATCGATCTTTGCTGCTGGCGGTCATGGGCATGCTCGTGATGGGCTGTCGAATCGAGCGGGCCTGGTCGGCCCGCACGCGCTTGAACTGCAACGTTAGCGGCGACGCGCTCACGCTGGCGCGTGCCAGCCTGCGTCGGCCCACAACTCGCCGCTGACGGCCGAATTGGTCACCATGAAGCAGATCGCATCGGCGATCTCCTGCGGACGGATCAGCCTGCCGAGTTGCGTGTACGGCAGGATATTCTTGGCGATGTACTCTTCACCGAGCGCACGCACCATCGGCGTGTCGGTGAAGCCGGGGTGGATCACGCCGCAGCGCACGCCATAGTAGATCGCCTCCTTCATCACCGTCGCGGCCGCGCCTTCGAGCCCGGCCTTGGTGCTGGCATAGGAAATCTGGCCTTTGTTGCCTTGCGACGAAACCGAGCCAATGAAAATGACCGCGCCCTGCAGGTTCTCGCTCGGCACCCAGCGCTTGAGCCCTTTCGCGACGCGGTCCTGTGCGATGCGCGCCACCATCTCGAGCGCCCAGTACACCGGCGCGATCAGGTTGACTTCGACGACCAGACGGAAAGTCTCGACCGGGTAGATACGCATCTTGCCGGTGCTCTTGTCGAGCCGCAGAGCCAGATCGTCACGCGTGATGCCGGCCGCCGGAATGCAGATGCTTGCCAATCCGAACTGCTGCTCCATCTGATCGAACACGGCGGCGCGAAAAGCCTCGTCGGTGGCATTGCCCTGAAACGCAACTGCAACCTGGCGGCCAGCCTTGGCATTGGCCTCTTCGGCGGCCTCCAGCACCGTATCGGTCATGTCAACCATCGCGACCGCCTTCGCGCCCCGCTGTGCCAATTGCAAGGTCACTTCGCGGCCGATGCCGCTTGCCGCGCCGGTGACCACTGCCACCCTGTTGTTGATTTCCATGAAGCTGCCATCTCCTGTAATTTGTATCCCGTTGTTGGAACCCGCTTCGCACAGCCAGCCCCAGCCCGATCGGCGACGGCCGGATCGGTGTGCGAAATGATCCGTAGCATTCTTGCGGTGGATCCCCGGCAGCAGCACCGAGGAAACCCCCGGGTTGCGCGTGCCGGGCTTTGTTCGCCAGAGACGCGGATCGGCCCTCGCACGACAATTGACGACATGCCGTACGACCTGCAACGCTTCGTCGATGCCCAGGCGCCCATATTCGACCAAGCGCTGGCCGAACTGCGCGCGGGGCGCAAGCAGACGCACTGGATGTGGTTCATCTTTCCGCAACTGCGCAGCCTCGGCCGCAGCGCAACCGCACGGCACTTCGGGCTCGCCGATCTGGCGGAAGCGTGCGACTACGCAGCACATCCGCTGCTCGGGCCCCGCCTGATGTCTTGCGTACAGGCGTTGCTGGGCGTGCATGGTCGCACCGCGCACCAGATCTTCGGATCGCCCGATGACCTGAAGCTGGGCTCGTGTTCGACGCTGTTCGAGCAAGCAGCAGGCGACGGCATGCCTTTTTTCAGCCAATTGATCGAACGCTATTTCGATGGCGAGCGTGATCCGCTGACCCTGCGGGAATTGACTGGCGCACCAGGTCATAACGAACAGGTTTGACGTCTTTCGGCGCGACGCACGCGTTCTCGTTATGCTCGGCCCGGCGCATCGCCGCGTTCGAAATCCCTGGAGGATCCCGCATGAAATCGTTCAGCCGCGCCTTTTTGTCCGCAAGTTGCCTGGCCATGCTGCTGGCATTCAACCTGCCCGCCCATGCGGAAGCACCCATTGCCAAGGGCCAGGCGCCAGGCTGGTATCGAATGATGCTGGGTCAGTTCGAGATCACCGCGCTGTCCGACGGCACAGTTGCGCTGCCGGTCGGGTCGCCCCAGACAACCAGCTTGGCACCGTCGCTCTCGATCGCATAAATGGTGTGGTCTGGCGTATGGCCACGCGTCGGCATCGCACGGATACCGGGCATCAACTCGGTTTCGCCATCGAAGGGCTTGTAGCGGTCGGCCGCCACATAGGGCTTCAACGATGCCATCGCGCCCTGGAAGAAGCCCTTGTCATCGGGTTTGGCGGCGTCGAGCCTGGCCTGGTCGAGCCAGAATCCGCCTTCGCGTTGATCGGCCCGAACGATCGCGTTCGCAAACACCATCTTGCCGTCGGCCGCAAGCCCGCCGACATGGTCGGGGTGCATGTGGGTGACGTAGATCTCGTCGACCTGCTCGGGCTGGTAGCCGGCGGCCTTCAGGTTGCCGACCAGCTTGCCGAGCGTCGGCCCGAACAGGCCGGCCGCGCCGGCGTCGATCAGCACCAGCTTGCTGCCGGCATTGACGAGGTAGCCGTTCACCGAGGGTTTCCAGCGGCGCTTTCTGGTAGTTGCGGGCAAGCAGCTTTTTGACCTGTGCGGGCTTGATATTCGACAGCAGCTTGTGCGCGTGGCCGCCGTGCAATTCCCGATGCCGGCTGTCACGATCGCTTTCGACACCGATTCCAAGGCTGCCGCACCAGTCCGAAAGAAGAATTTTGTTGACGCAGCGAAGAAGGGCTACTACGCCGCGATCGCCCACGTGTCGTTCCCCGGCATCGGCCAGTTGCGGGCCGACGGCAAGGGTTACGACTGGCTGCCGGCCAACTACCAATCGGCGCCCTGAACGGCGAAATCCGGCGCGGCGCGGTCTGGCGACGACGACTTCGCCGCGCGGTCAGCCGGCCACAGCGCCAATCCGCCAGCGAGGCTCCACGCCTGAAGCGCCCGAGGCGGCGCAACACCCTGGCCGCCTGGGCGCTGCGGTTGCCACTGAGGCAGAAGAAAACCAACGGCGTGTCGGCCGGCAAGGCTGTGGCGGATCGCCGCCAGCGCAGCCATGCAGGGCGTGCACTCGCATCGAGGTTGCTGACCCAGCATCATGTCACGCCACCCTCTGCGCCATCTCTGCGGTCAACGCGTGGGCGACGGGCCAAGATACTTGCAGCGTGCCGACTGTGGGAGCGCCTTCAGCGCATTAATCGGCTGCCGCCGCAAATCGTGCCGAAGGCGCTCCCACAGAATTCAGCTCAAGCGCTTTGAACTGGTGCCAGCGCGATGGCTTCGACCTCGACCTTCAAGCCGAAATGCAAGGCCCCGGTCGGCACGATCGCCCGCGCCGGCCGCGAGCTTCCGGCCCATTCAGCGTAGACGGCATTGAAGCCAGGCCAGTTGTCGACGGTGTCGACATAGACCCGCACCTGCACCAGGCGGTCGACATCGCTGCCGGCAGCACGCAACGCGGCCTGCACGTTGGCCAGCACCTGCTTCGCCTGCGTTTCGAAGGGCGCATCGACCAGCCGCGTGCCTTCCGGCGTGATCGGCAACTGCCCGGAAATGAAGACAAAGCCATTGGCCACCGTGGCATGGCTGTAGTGCCCGCCGGGCGGCGTGAGCCCTTCGGGTTGCAGGTATTCGATATCTTGTTCACCAGCCACTGAAACGTCCCCAGGTCAAAAGCTGGCCGTCATCGGACAGCGCATGATATTCACCGAACTGTGCGCCAGTGGCGCATGCGTGATTCGGCAGGATGCGCAAGCGGGTGCCGACCGGAAAATGCTCGGTGATCGCCATGTCCGGCGTAGCGCTGCGCGACAGCAGGCCATGCTCCTGGTTCGCCCCGCTCACGATGTAGCCGGCCAGAACGGCACCGCCGGCATCACATACCTGGCCATAGCCGTAGTCGTGCCGCTGCTTCTCGGTTCCGCGGTCGCGGCTCATCGCCATCCAGCCGGCATCGACAATGGCCCAACCCTTGTCGGGCTGATGGCCGATCACCGTCGTCAGCACACTCAACGCGATGTCGTCGGTGCTGCAAACACCCACGTTGCTCATCACCAGATCGAAGAACACATACACACCGGCGCGCAGCTCGGTCACCCCGGCCAGGTTGCGCGCCGCCAGCGCCGTTGGCGTCGAGCCAACGCTGACGATCGGGCACGGCAGGCCGGCGCCACGCAGGTGCTCACAAGCCTTCACCACCCCAGCGCGCTCCTGCTCGGCCACCGCTTCCAGCGCCTCGGGCGTATCGTGGTCATAGCTCGACCCGGCGTGTGTCATCACGCCGACCAGCGCCATTCCGCCATCATGCAAGGCGTGACCGATTTCCAGCAGCATTGCCGAATCATCGGGTTTGACGCCCGATCGGTGGTTGTCGGTATCGATCTCGATCAGCACCTCGAAACGCTCGTCGTGGGCACGTCCGAAATCGATGATCGCCTGCGCCGACGCCGGGCTGTCGGTGATGATCTTCAGGCCGCAACCCGAGCGCCGCAACGCCTGCACTGCCTGCAACTTGCTCGCCACCATGCCGACCGCATACAGAATGTCGGTGATGCCAGCGGCAAAGAACTCGCGCGCCTCCTTCAAGGTCGACACCGTGATGCCGCGCGCGCCCGCCGCCACCTGCTCAGCCACCACTTCGGCGCATTTGCTGGTTTTCACATGCGGGCGAAACGCCACGCCGAGCTCGTTGGCGCGCGCCTGCATGCGGGCGATGTTGCGGCGCATCCGATCGAGATCGATCAAGGCGGCCGGGGTTTCGAGACAATCGATGGTCGAGGGTGTCATGGTGTATCGAGATTTTCCGTGCGGCATCGGGCCGCAGCGGCGTTGGTCGTCATCCTAGGCGTTTGTCGGGCTTGGGGAGCGTCGGCTGCAAATCGACGCCCCAAGCCCGACAGGCTCCTAGCGGGATGAGCCTGTCAGCGTGCAGCGTCGCTTGCTGGCGCCGGATCTTGTAGCATCCGGCGCCCGACGAACGCAGCCGCTCCAAAACACCAAGCCACCCATGAACCGCTTTATCCAGAGCCATTGGCAACTCATCCTCGGCGCTTGCCTGCTCACGCTGATCGTGAGCGTGGTGGCGGCCAACTTCAAGTCCAGCGAAAAGCGAATCGAACAGCGGATCGAGCGGCTGCATGGCATCGACGACGCCGCTTTCACGCGCGAACTGAGCGTGCTGCTCGGCCCTCCGTTGCTCGACGGCAACCGCGTGCGCGTGCTGCGCAACGGCGACGAGATCTTTCCGGCCATGCTCGAAGCCATCCGGGGCGCGCAACGCAGCGTCAACTTCGAGTCGTACATCTACTGGAGCGGTGACATCGGCAAGACCTTCGCCGACGCCTTGGCAGAACGCGCCCGTGCCGGCGTCAAGGTGCACGTACTGCTGGACGCCATCGGCGCTGCCAAGATGGATGATGACTGGGTGACGCAGATGGTCGAAGCCGGCGTGCAGGTGGAAAAGTACCACCCCGTCAACTGGTACCACCTGGGGCGCCTGAACAACCGGACCCACCGCAAGCTGCTGGTCACCGACGGCCGAATCGGCTTCACCGGCGGTGTCGGCATTGCCCCCGAATGGACCGGCGATGCGCAGGATCCCGACCACTGGCGCGACACGCATTTCCGTATCGAGGGGCCGGTGGTCGGACAGATGCAGGCGGTCTTTCTCGACAACTGGATCAAGGTCAGTGGCGAAGTGCTGCACGGCAGTGACTACTTCCCCGCGTTGCAGGCAGCCGGCGGACATCGTGCCCAGATGTTCAGCAGCTCACCCTCCGGCGGCAGTGAAAGCATGGCGCTGATGTATCAGATGGCGATCACTGCCGCCAGCCGCAGTATCGATCTGTCGGCCGCCTACTTCGTGCCCGACGAACTGACCCGCCAGACCCTGATCGCCGCACTCAAGCGCGGCGTGAAGCTGCGCCTGATCGTGCCGGGCGAGCACATCGATTCAGAGACCGCGCGATCGGCCTCGCGCGCGGGATGGGAGCCTCTGCTCGCCGCGGGTGCCTTGATCGCGGAGTACGAACCGTCGATGTACCACTGCAAGGTGATGATCGTCGACGGCCTGCTCACTTCGGTGGGATCGACCAACTTCGACAATCGCTCATTCCGCCTCAACGACGAAGCCTCGCTCAACGTCTTCGACCGCGGCTTTGCCGCCGAGCAGACTGCGATCTTCGAAGAAGATCTGAAAAAGGCCAGGCCATACAGCCTCGCCGATTGGCAGAATCGGCCGTGGCGCGAAAAGCTCGGCGATTGGATGGCGTCGCTGATCAGCTCACAGCTGTAGCGATACGTCCACCCCCCGCGCCCGCAGCCGCAACGGGCTGACTGCGCTCGCAGCGAACGCGAACAGCGCGGCGATGCCCAATGCCAGTTGCGGCACCTGCGGCTGCGACACCAGCGACACGCTGAAAAGCATCGCAATCAGCAGCGCGCCGATGGATTTGCCGGTAAGCCGGGCCGTGCCAAGCATGCCGCCGGCGGCGCCCGATCGGGACAGCGACGCCGAAGTGACGATGGTGTGGTTGTTGGGCGACTGAAAAAGGCCGAAGCCTGCGCCACACAGCGCCATGCACCAGGCCATTTGAAGGATCGACGGCTGCTCGGGCAGCAACGCCATCAGCGCGAGGCCGATGGCCATCGTTACCAGCCCGATGGCTCCGAGCAACCCGTCTGGCACCCGACCGATCAGCCGGCCGGCGATGGGCGCAGCGGCAATGGTTGCGATCGGCCAGGCAGTCAGCACCGGGCCAGCGTCGGCCGGGCTGCGCGCGAGCCCATGAAGCAGCAGGAACGGCAACGCGATCATCGCCAGCATCTGCGCGGTGAAAACGGCGATCGAGGTGCATATCGACAGGCGAAAGACTGTCGTAGCGCCGCGGCAAGCCAGCTGGCGCGATGCAGACGGGCGAGCGGCCCACGGTGTTGCCGTTCAAATCTTCGACGGCGCGGACGACTGCAGTGTTTGGTACACCAGTGGAACTCCAGTAAGATACCAGCGGTGATCTCCGAACCTTCCAAACTCGACAGCGAGGTGGCATACGACAAAATTGTCGAATTGCTGCTGAATGAAGTCATCTCGTCAGATGTCTTCCTCTCTGAGCGAAGCCTGTCCAATTTGCTCGGCCTGGGTCGAACGCCGATCCGCGAGGCCATCCGTGATCTGGTGAGGGAAGGCGTGCTGGAGAGCC
>JBBRID010000215.1:0-7025 GCA_038221635.1 Burkholderiales bacterium | reverse complement strand
AAACTGATGAAACCCAGTTTGAGCCAGAAGCGCAGCGCTTGCCCGAAATCGGCCGCGGGTAGGGGGTCGGGCTCCGCAATGGCTGACGGTGTCGCAGTCGTGGTCATGGATTCGGGTTCCGGTCTGGGGTGACAATTGAATCTGGAATTTAAGCCAAGGACGACCCTTGAAACTCGCAACCTGGAATGTCAATTCGCTGGCCGTACGCCTGCCCCAGCTGCTCGACTGGCTCGTCGCCAATCCGGTCGATGTCATTGCGTTGCAGGAGACCAAGTTGGTCGATGCTCGTTTTCCGCACGCTGAAATCGAGGCCGCAGGCTATCAGGCGTTGTTCTTCGGCCAACCCACTTACAACGGCGTCGCCATCCTGAGCCGGCAGCCGGCGGTCGATCCGGTCCGCAACATCCCGCAATTCGAAGACGACCTGGCGCGGGTATTGACCGCGACGGTGGGTGGTCTGCGCATCATCAACGCCTATTTCCCGAATGGCCAGGCGCTGGACAGCCCGAAGTTCGTCTACAAGATGAGCTGGCTCGATGCCCTGCGACGGTTTGTCGCCGACGAAATGACGCGCCATCCCAAGCTGGTGCTGCTCGGCGATTACAACATCGCGCCCGAAGACCGAGATGTGTACGATCCGATCGCGTGGGCGGGCCAAATCCACTGCACACCGCAAGAGCGCAAACATTTCCAGGGCCTTATCGCCGCTGGCCTGTGTGACGCCTTTCGGCTCTTCGAGCAGCCACCGAAAAGCTGGAGCTGGTGGGATTACCGCAACCTGGCCTTTCGCAAGAACCAGGGGCTGCGCATCGATCACATCCTGGTCAGTCCGGCGCTGAGGCCCCAGGTGGTCGCCTGCCAGATCGACAAGCTGCCGCGCAAGAACGAACGACCGAGCGACCATGCGCCGGTGGTGATCGAACTATCCGATCTCGACGAGATCGCGCCAGGCTGAACAAGACCCGGCGCCGATTCAATCGTCGACGCCCAGCTCCTGGATCTTGCGCGTGATGGTGTTGCGGCCGATGCCGAGCTTTTGCGCCGCCTCGATGCGCCGCCCGCGCGTGACTTCGAGGGCGGTCTGGATCAGCCTGGCCTCGAACTGCCGGGTCAGCGTATCCCACACCGCAGGCACCCCGCTTTGCAGCAATGAGCGCGATTCGCGCTCGAGATCGTCAAGCCAATGAACGGCCAGCGGCTGCGCCGACAAGCCGGCCGATGAAGCTGGCGGCGTGACCGTTTCAGCCGAAGCTGCAGCCGCTTCGACTGCCACCGAGGCGGCGGCCGAAGCCACTGCCGGTTTCAGCACGGCAAGCGGCGACGACGGCGCCTGCAGTTCCGGCGGCAGGTCTTTCGACTCGATGACTTGCGCCGGCGCCATCACCGTGAGCCAGTGGCAGATGTTCTCGAGCTGGCGCACGTTGCCGGGAAATTCAAACGCCATCAGGCGCACCAGTGCCGGGTCGGTGATGCGTTTGGCGTCGACGCCAAGCTCCTTCGCGCTTTTCTGCAGAAAGAACCGGGTCAGTGCCGGCACATCTTCGTTGCGTTCGCGCAGAGCGGGCAAGCGCAGGCGGATCACGTTCAAGCGGTGAAAAAGATCCTCGCGAAAATGACCTTGCGCGACCCGGTCTTCGAGGTTCTGGTGGGTTGCGGCGATCACCCGAACATTGCTGCGCATAGGGTTGTGGCCACCCACGCGGTAGAACTGACCATCGCTCAACACCCGCAACAAGCGGGTCTGCAGATCAAACGGCATGTCGCCGATTTCGTCGAGAAACAAGGTGCCGCCGTCGGCCTGTTCGAAGCGGCCACGTCGGGTTGTCTGCGCTCCGGTGAAAGCGCCGCGCTCATGGCCGAACAACTCGCTCTCGAGCAGATCCTTCGGGATCGCCGCGGTATTGATTGCCACGAACGGGCCAGACGCCCGCGGGCTGTGCTTGTGCAACGCGTTCGCCACCAGTTCCTTCCCCGAGCCCGATTCGCCGGTGATCAGAACCGTGACGATGCTTTGGCTGAGCCGGCCGATGGCGCGGAAGACATCCTGCATCGCCGGCGCCTGGCCAAGCATTTCCGGCATCTGCGCATGCGCCTGGTCGCTGACCTCTTCGCGCATGCTTTCGTCAAGAGCACGGCGGATCAGCTCGACCGCCTTCGGAACATCGAATGGCTTCGGCAAATATTCGAAGGCCCCGCCCTGGAATGCGCTGACCGCGCTGTCCAGATCCGAATAGGCGGTCATGATGATCACCGGCAGCCCGGGGAAGCGCTGCTTGACCTTGGCCAGCAGATCCACACCCGAGCCACCGGGCATGCGGATGTCCGATACCAGCACCTGCGGCTGATCATCGTCGAGCGCCAGCAGCACATCGCGCGGGTTGCTGAAGCTTCGTACCGCCAGATCCTCGCGCGCCAGCGCCTTCTCGAGTACGAAGCGAATGGATTGGTCGTCGTCAACGATCCAGATGGGTTTCATGCCTGCCCAGTGTTAAACGCCAGCCTGCCCCGACCCATTTGGCTCGGCAGCCGATCTATGGCAACGGAATGAGGATCTTGAAAATGGTCCGCCCCGGTTCGCTGTCGCATTCGATCATTCCGCGGTGCTGCGCAATGAAGGTCTGCGCCAACGTCAGTCCCAGGCCCGTACCACCATGGCGCCCGGAGACCAGAGGATAAAAGATGCGATCACGAATCTCGTCCGGCACACCCGGCCCGTTGTCTTCGATATGCAATTCCAATGCCAATCGATGGCGCTGCTTGCCCATCGTGATTTGCCGGGCGATGCGGGTTTGCACACGAATCATTGCATCGCCCGCGCAAAGGCGCTGCTGCAGCGCCTGCATGGCGTTGTGGGCGATATTGAGAACCGCCTGGATGAGTTGCTCGCGATCGCCGCGGAAATCGGGGATCGAGATGTCGTAGTCGCGCTCGAAGGTCAGCCCGCGCGGAAATTCAGCCAGGATCAGCGAGCGCACGCGCTCGCAAACTTCGTGAATATTGACGTCGCTCACGACCAACGCCTTGCGGTGCGGCGCCAGCAGTCGGTCGACCAGGGCTTGCAGCCGGTCGGCCTCGTTGATGATGACCTGCGTGTATTCGGTCAGCGCCCGCGAGTCGACTTCCATCTCGAGCAACTGGGCTGCGCCGCGAATTCCACCCAGCGGGTTCTTGATCTCATGGGCCAGGTTGCGAATCAGTTCCTTGTTCGCCTGCACCTGGTCGAGCGCGCGCTCTTCGCGGTCTTGTCGGGTCTGCTGCTGGATCTCGACCAACTCAACGACAACGTATTCCGAATCGTCGATCTGATTGACGATGACATGAACCAGGATGGTGTCCGGGTGACCACCACTCGGACGGCGCAGCTGCGCCTCCAGCCGGCTGGTGGCAAACTGATTGCCAGCTACAGAGACAACGGTCTCTCGCATTTGCTGTGACTCGACGAACCAGTCGAACAGATTGGCACGCAACACACTGCGCCGCGACAGGCCGAGCACCTGCTCGAACGCCGAATTGGCAAACAGACATCGGCCTTCCGCATCGACCACGGCGACCATGGTTGCCAGATGGTCGAACGCCGCAAACGAAGGGACAGCTGCTCGATCGGCAGGGCGGGTGGACGAATGAAGCACGACGGGATCCGAACCGAAGGCGAGAACGTCGACAGGCCAGGCGAGGCCTATTGCGGCAGCTTCGAGAGTTCGCGCTTCAAGGCAGCGATATCGTTCTCCTTGCGAGCGATCGACATCTTCATATCGGTAACGCGATCGAGATATTTTTGATAGTTGCGCTCATTGCCCTGACGCTCGGGTTCGCCATTGTTGTATTCCCGAAGCAGTTCGGCCATCACCTGTTCATCCCGCCTCAACTCGGCCGCCAGGATCGCCTTTCGATCGGTGTCGCGCGCACGCTGTTTAGACGGCTCGACCCGCGCGGTGGGCTCCAGCCGGGCGGTCGTCGACGGGTTGCTCAACGGCACCGGCGCACCTTCGCGTCGGGTCATCGGCGTCGACTGGATGATCGTGATCGGCGCGCCCTCGATAGTGCGGCAACCGCGATCCTTGGCTTCCTTCTCTGAAATGGCATCGGTATACAGGACGGGATTGCCGGGACAGCGGTAAACCACGTTGCGCACTTTAGTCGCGGCGATGCTGCCCAGGCCGACGCTGGCCAGCAACAACCCACACACCACAGACCTGTGCGCACCCGACAACCACGACATCCAATCAACCCCCAGGGAAAGCGTCCCTAATCAAGAACCGATTGTCGCCGATGGAGGTCGAGTGCGCGGCGGATGTGCCACCAAGCCCTTGCGCAGATCGACCGATCAAAAACGAAGGGACGGCCACAGCCGTCCCTTGCGTCACGAGCGCGAGCGAATCAGAGCGTGTAATACATGTCGAACTCGCACGGATGCGTTGTCATCCGGAAACGCTGCACCTCCTGCATTTTCAGATCGATGTAGGCGTCGAGGTAGGAATCGGTGAAGACGCCGCCCTTGGTCAGGAACGATCGGCCCTTGTCCAAATATTCGAGCGCTTGCTCGAGGCTGGAACAGACGGTCGGAATCTTTGCGTCTTCTTCGGGCGGCAAGTGGTACAGATCCTTGGTCGCGGCCTCGCCAGGATGGATCTTGTTTTCGACACCGTCGAGTCCGGCCATCAGCAATGCTGCACAACCCAGATACGGGTTCATCAAGGGATCCGGAAAACGCGCCTCAACGCGGCGTCCCTTGGGGTTGGCCACGTACGGGATGCGGATCGAAGCCGAGCGGTTCTTCGCCGAATAGGCCAGTTTGACCGGCGCCTCGAAGCCCGGCACCAGCCGCTTGTAACTGTTGGTACCCGGATTCGTGATCGCGTTCAACGCGCGGGCATGCTTGATGATGCCGCCGATGTAGAACAATGCGAACTCCGACAGCCCGGCGTAGCCGTCACCTGCAAAGAGGTTCTTGCCATCTTTCCAGACCGACTGGTGCACGTGCATGCCGCTGCCGTTGTCGCCGACGATCGGTTTCGGCATGAAGGTCGCCGTCTTGCCATACGAATGCGCGACGTTGTGAATCACGTACTTCTGCAACTGTACCCAGTCGGCGCGCTGAACCAGGCTGCTGAACTTGGTGCCAATTTCCATTTGACCGGCATTGGCGACTTCGTGGTGATGCACTTCGACCGGGATGCCCAGCGATTCGAGCACCAGGCACATCTCCGAGCGCAGGTCCTGCGAGCTGTCGACCGGCGGAACCGGGAAATAGCCGCCCTTGACGGAGGGCCGGAAGCCCGAGTTACCGTGTTCGTAGTCCTTGCCGGTATTCCAGGCAGCCTCTTCAGACTCGATCTTGACGAAGCAGCCCGACATGTCGACTTGCCAGCGCACGCTGTCGAAGACGAAGAATTCGGGCTCAGGCCCGAAGTAGGCGACATCGCCGAGGCCAGACGCCTTCATGTAGGCCTCCGCGCGCTTGGCCAGCGAGCGCGGATCACGCTCGTAAGGCTTGCCGTCTGCTGGATCAACGACGTCGCAAGTCAGAATCAGCGTCGGCTCTTCGAAGAACGGGTCGATATTTGCCGTATTCGGATCGGGCATCAACTGCATGTCGGAGGCTTCGATGCCTTTCCAGCCGGCGATCGACGACCCATCAAAGGCATGGCCCGAGGTGAACTTGTCTTCGTCGAATGCAGAAGTGGGTACGCTCACATGCTGCTCTTTGCCGCGGGTGTCGGTGAAACGGAAATCGATGAACTTGATTTCGTTTTCCTTCACCATCTTCAGCACGTCGGCGACGGTCTTGGCCATCAATTTCTCCTAGCGGATGCTATCGGGGTTGGTAAAAATCGGATGTTTGCCCTTGCGATGCACACAGCGGTTTCGCGCCGTCGAGTCATCAAAAAAGCGTACCCAGGTAAATAGCAGAATCCATGCCCATGACGATGTGTAGTCTTCAGCGGTCATTCCGCTGAAATTTTTGCACCGAAATCATGCACAAATGCCTCGCCGGTCCAAAAAAACACTAACGCACCAATTCGGGACCTAGCTCTGCACCAAAATGGCGCAATCCGTTCAACAAAGCCGGATAGGCCGCATCAACCAGCGATGGCTCGCCCTTGACGCCCAATTCAATGTGGCGCCCCCACTCGGGATGATCAACGCTTGGCAGACTGAATACCTTGACGCCGGCGAAGATCGACTCGATCGACTCCATTAGCGGGGTCAGGCTGGCCTCCATGGCGCCAAACACGATCACCGACTTCTCGACTGTGGTGCTGCTTTGGTGCGCCGACACATAGATGCCGTCGAGAACCGATTCGATCATCGGCCACGCCATGACCGGGAAACCCGGCACGAAGTAGACCCCGCCACCACAAGCATTGGACGGCGTCGGCGCGAAGCGCAACGAGAAGCCCGGGATCTTGTTGTACGGATTCAGGATCAGATCGGCACCCTGGGGGAAAACGCCCATGTTCAAGCGGTGCACGTTGTCGGCGCGATCGAGCTCGAACGGAATGCCCTGTTCGGCCGCAACATCGCGCATGCGCTCGATGATCAGCTCGCGCGCCTGCGGATGGAGCACCAGCGGCAGACCGAGCGCGGCTGCAGCGCATTGGCGCGTGTGGTCGTCGGGGGTGGCACCGATGCCTCCGCACGAGAACACGACCTCGCCAGCGCGCGCGGCGGCGAAAGCATCGCGAAGATCGTCGGTGATTCGCGGTGCATCGTCGCCGACATAACGGGCCCAGGTGAGCGACAGGCCGCGCGCCTGCAGCAATTCAACCACCTTCGGAAAGTGTTTATCCGCCCGCTTGCCCGAGAGGATTTCGTCGCCGATGATGATCAAGCCGATTTTCATGGTGATGCGTTCGATCGGAAATGCAACCGCCGAGCATAAGCCACGCATGCGACAGACAGCGGCCGCCATATGGTCAATAACAGCGGGGGCGCTGGCCTGTTTCAGCCGATACCGACCAGCCGACGCAAGCCGCGCCACTGCTGCGACCAGAACCCGCTGCCATAGTCTCGACCGCCGGCTT
>JBBRID010000214.1:0-7091 GCA_038221635.1 Burkholderiales bacterium | reverse complement strand
CGCGCCATCCGTGCCGGCGAAGACCCGCAGGCCGCTTACCTGCGCTATCGGGTTTTCTAGCCTCCCTGACATCCAGAACTCATCGGTCGGATCCCGTTCCTCGCGTTCCAGGGGGTCTTCCTGCCTCAACGCGCTCGGCGGCGGCGCAATGGGGCAGTCAGGCCTGCGAATCGCCCATGAGTCTCCCGAACCACCGCGTGCGATGCCTCTCCGACGGCGGGCCAATCGTCATCCGGAATGTGAGCCATCGCGCCGTCGTCAAATGAGATCAGGTATCGCGTCATCGTGTTGCTGCTTCCCATTACGCACAGCAAGGCGACGCTTGCTGCATCGGTTCCTCGACAAGGATGAACCTGGAGCGGCCACTCGGCAAGGGTCAGTCGTGGCGTTCAATGCCCCGCCACCTTTGCCCCGACGATGGCGTGCCGCTTCAGCGAGTCGGCAACAAAACCGCCGCTTGTCATGCGCTCCACGAAGTCGTCGAGAAAAGCTGCTGCGTCCGCGCTGCGCGCTTTGGGCATGGCCATGGCCTGATTGATGACCATGAAGCGCTCGCCCAGCAGACGGACGCCACCAACACGCCGCACATCGGCCTCCAGCCCCTGCTTCACGCCAGCAGCGACCTCCAGCCCGTTCTTGAGCATGGCATCGACCACCTCCTCCGAGGTGGGCACCTGCACCAGCTTAGCGTGCTGAATGGTGCGCGTCAGGTACAGGCCGTAGGCACTGCCAGCGCCCATCACGATGCGCGTGCCGGCGCAGTCGACGTGCGCGTTGGTCTTGATCGGCGAGCCCTCAGGCACCAGATAGAAGCCCTCGATCTGAACATAGGCCGGCGTGAAATGGGTAGTCTCGGCGCGCAGCGGGTCAATCGCCATGAAACCGATATCGGCCTCGCCAGCGGCCAGCGCCGCCACTGACCTCGCGGCGGTGTCGAACTGCAGGAACGTCACCTCCACCCCCAGTTCACGCGCGAGCTCCCGCGACAGGTCGATGGTCACGCCCGCGGGCTTGTCCTTCGAGGTGTGGCTCTGGGCGAGCACCGGATTTCCCATGTTCAGCGAAGCGCGCAGCTTGCCAGTGGCTGCGAGTTCCTGGAGGAGTGAGGTGGGAATGCTCATGCCTGAATTGTCGCTGGCACGTCGGGTTTGATCACGCGCTCTCTACGCGCTCGACCTGAACACCGCCGTGCATCGCCAGCTCAAGGGCGTGGTCAAGCCAGACCGTTAGGCCGCTGCTTCGCGCACCCTTCTCGATGACCGCTGCCTTCTGGAACGTCGCGATGATCTGAAACAATCGGCGATCTGGCGCGGTTTTCCGGTCCAGTTCCCCGCTCAACGGGCAAATCACGCCCCCGAGACGGCGGCAAAGTCGCGAAAATCAGGGATGTTTCCAGAACGACCCACCCCATGTTGACGGCACCCATGCCATTGGACGAATCCGAACGCTTGCGTGCGCTCGAACGCCTTGACGTCCTGGACTCCGCGCCCGAGCGCGAGTTCGACGCCTTGGTGGCGACCGCGGCATTGATCTGCGGTGTTCCGATCTCGCTGGTCAGCCTGGTCGACAGCAACCGCCAGTGGTTCAAGGCCAATGTCGGCCTGCCTCGTATCACCGAGACCCCGCGCGACGTGGCGTTCTGCGCGCATGCCATCATGAACGACGGGCTGTTCGAGGTGCCCGACGCATGGGCCGACCCTCGGTTCGCCGACAACCCGCTGGTCGCGTTGGCGCCCGACATTCGCTTCTACGCCGGGGCCACACTGCGCTTGAGCGACGGAGCGCACGTCGGCACCTTGTGTGTGATCGACCGGGTGCCCCGCAAGCTCAGCGAGCTGCAGCGCGAAGCGCTGCGCCTCCTGTCGATCGCCGCCGTCGAAGCGCTGGAGTCGCGGAGGATGGCCCGAGCTTTCGTGGCCAGCGAGACGCGGTTTCGCACGCTCAGCGAAGCCTCTCCGCTCGGTGTGTTCGCTACCGATGCTGCGGGTGCATGCACCTACACGAATGCGCGCTGGCGCGCGATTTTCGGCTTGGGCGAAGCCCAAGCGCTGGGCGACGGTTGGAGCCGCACGCTGCATCCCGACGACAGGGAGGCTGTCTTCTCGGGATGGCAACGCAGCGCTGCGTTGAAGCTCGAGTTCGACATGGAATTCAGGGTGAGCCACGACGATGGCACGGTGCGCAATGTCAGGTCCGTTTCCCGCCCGGTGCTCGACACGACTGGCCAGGTCACGGACTACGTGGGCTCGGTAGAGGACATCACCGACCGCCTGCTTGCACGTCGTGCTCGAGAGTTGCAGGAAGAGAAACTGCGCAAGAGCGAGGAATTGCTGAATCGCACGGGTGCGTTGGCACAAGTCGGCGGTTGGGAACTCGACATCGCCAGTGGCGGCCTCGTGTGGTCGGCGCAGACCTGCCGCATCCACGGGGTAGAGCCCGGCTACCAGCCGCAGCTCGCCGAGGCGATCGAATTCTTCGCCCCGCAAGCGCGGCCGGTAATCGAAGCCGCCCTGGCCGAGGCGATGGTCGATGGCCAGGACTGGGACTTGGAATTGCCATTCATTCAGCGCGGCGGACAGCGCATCTGGGTGCGTGCGGTTGGCCACGCAGCGTTCGAAGGTGGCAAGCCGGTGCGGCTTCTCGGGGCCTTTCAGGACATCACGCACGACGTGCTCAGCAAGCAGGCGTTGGCGAGCATCCACGAGCGCATGTCGCTGGCCACCGAAAGTGGTGGCATTGGCGTGTGGGAGCTGACTCTGCAAACCGGCGCGCTTGCCTGGGATGCGCGCATGTACACGCTGCATGGCATGCCTGAGGGCCCTGGGTCGGAGGGCTATGAGCTATGGGCCGGCCAACTCCACCCCGACGATCGCAGCCGGGCCGAACGCGAATTTCAAGATGCCCTGGACAGCGGCGCCGACTTCCGCTCCGAGTTCCGCGTGGTCTGGGCCGACGGTTCGGTGCACTTTCTTCGCGCCTGCGGCAGGCTCACGCGCGATGCCCTGGGTCAGCCCATGCGCATGGTGGGCGTGAACTGGGACGTGACAACGATGCGTCACCTCGCCAACGAACTTGCCGACCAGCACGAACTGCTCCGGGTCACCCTGCAGTCCATCGGCGACGCGGTGATCACCACCGACGCCGAAGGCCGGGTCACCTGGCTGAACCCGGCCGCCGAGCACATGACCGGCTGGCTTTCAGCCGAATCGTTGGGGCGGCCGCTCGCGCAGGTCTTCCACATCATCAACGAAGAATCCCGCGAGCCGACCGAGAACCCGGTGGCTACTTGCCTGCAGCAGGGCAGGATGGTGGGCCTCGCCAACACGATACTCATCTCGCGCAATGGTGACGAGTTCGGCATCGAGGACTCCGCCGCGCCCATCCTCAACCCGAGCGGCGACCTCCTAGGCGTCGTGCTGGTCTTCCATGACGTGACCGAGCAGCGCCGCCTGTCCAGCGAAATGAGCTACCGCGCCACACACGACGCGCTGACCGGGTTGGTCAACCGGGACGAGTTCGATACGCGTCTGCGCCGAACGCTGGAAAAAGCACACGAAGATCGCAGCGAGCACGCCTTGCTGTACATCGACCTCGATCAGTTCAAACTGGTCAACGATGCCTGCGGACATTCGGTGGGGGATCAACTGTTGCAGCAAGTGGCCAGGCTGCTGAGTGAAGCCGTTCGAGCGCGTGACACCCTTGCGCGGTTGGGCGGCGACGAGTTTGCGGTGATTCTCGAGCACTGCACTACGGACCAGGCTGGGCGTCTGGCGCAGCAGATCTGCGACCGCATGGAGGAGTTCAGATTTCTCCACGACGAGCGCCGGTTCAGGATCGGCGCCAGTATCGGGCTGGTGCCCGTGGACAACCGTTGGGCCAATACGGCGGCCGCCATGCAGGCGGCAGACACCTCGTGTTATGCCGCGAAGGAGGCCGGGCGCAATCGCGTGCATGCATGGTTCGATACCGACAAGGCCATGCGTGCTCGCCAAGCCGAGATGCAATGGGCCACCCGACTCGAGCAGGCGCTGGATGAAGATCTATTCGTCCTTTACGCGCAACGGATCGAACCGCTGGCCAACTGCAGCACCGGGCTGCACGCAGAAGTGTTGATTCGCCTGCTCGACACCGATGGCAGTCTGATTCCGCCGGGTGCCTTTTTGCCAGCCGCGGAGCGCTTTCACATGGCCACGCGCATCGACCGCTGGGTGCTCAAGCAGGCAGTGCAGCGCATTCAGAACTTGCCCGATCTGGCGGTGCTGGACACCTTGTGCATCAACCTGTCCGGGCAGTCGGTGGGCGACCGGGCGTTTCATCGCCATGCCATCGACGCTCTTGCCGAAGCGGGCAGCGCGGTGTGCCAGCGCATCTGTCTGGAGATCACCGAAACGGCGGCCGTCACCAACTTGACGGACGCCGCCATTTTCATCGAACAAGCTCGGGCACTGGGGGTGCGGATTGCCCTGGACGACTTCGGCGCCGGGGCATCGTCGTTCGGCTACCTGAAGACCCTCAAGGTCGACCTGCTCAAGATCGATGGCAGTTTCATCCAGGGCGTGATAGATGATCCGTTGGACGCCGCCGCAGTGCGCTGTTTCGTTGACGTTGGGCGCGTGGTGGGCGTCAAGACAGTCGCCGAGTTCGTCGATCGGCCAGAGCTTCTTGAGCGCGTGCGCGAGGTCGGCGTCGACTATGCCCAGGGATTTCTGTTGCACAGGCCGGAAGCCATCGAGAACATGTTCTGTGTTTCCGCCTCTTACCCAAGAACCTCAGCCTGATCCGTTGCTTGTGACTACCCCCCAGCCGGCCGGCTTTTGGCAGCACTGCGGACGCAGCTGCGCGCAACGTGGCGGTTGCGGCCCTCTGTCGGACGGCACTTCGTCGGGCCGACTTTTGTAGAGTATCCGGTCATGAACTTGCTCATGTTTTTCGGCGGCCTTATCCTGCTGGTTATAGGCGCCAGCACGCTGGTGCGCGGCGCGTCCAAACTGGCGCTGTCGTTCGGCATCAGCCCGCTCGTTGTCGGACTCACCATCGTCGCCCTCGGCACCAGCGCGCCCGAGGTTGCGGTGAGCGTCGGCGCCGTGCTCGACGGCAAGACCGACCTCGCCATCGGCAACGTGGTGGGCAGCAACATCTTCAATGTGCTGTTCATCCTGGGCATCAGCGCGCTGATCACGCCCCTGGTGGTCAATGTCCAGCTGATCAGGCAGGAGGTGCCGATCATGCTCGGCGTGAGCCTGCTGCTGGCCTTCGACATCTGGGTGATGCTGGCGGTGGCCCTGGCTTGCTTGCCGGTTTTCATCACCGGCCGCGAAATCGCGCGCTGGGAAGGCGGCGTCTTCATCGGCTACTACGTCGCGTACGTGGCCTACTTGATCCTGGCGGCGCAGCAGCACGACGCCTTGCCGGCCTTCTCGGGCGTGATGTTGGGCTTTGTCGTGCCGCTGACCGTGGTGACGATGGTGGTGGTGATGATCCGCCGTCCGGCCACAGCCGGGTAGCCTCGAACCGATGCGCCCTCCCGACTTACTGCTCTCTCACTACCGCTCGCTGTCGTGGATCCAGGTGTAGTGAACAAGCACCGCTCGCCATCGTTCTTTGCCAGCCGCTGGCGCGGCGAGGTGCCAATGCACACCGTCCTGTGGCGAGACATGTTGTGCGTGGGCACGGTTGTGAACATGCTGGCCACCTTCATTGCGTTGATGGCGGCCAGCCAGGGTGCGCCGTCCTGGGCTGCGGCGGCCATCCACTTTGCACCGCTGCCCTACAACATCTTCTTGTTTGCAGCGGTCGGGCGGGCCAGGCCACGAAGCCGGATTGCCGCAACGGTGAGCTTCGTTTGGCTGGCTCTGATGACGGTCGTGTAGGTCTGGCATGCGAAGACAGAATTACGCTTTCGGACCGCGCCTTCACTGCGCCGATATTCGGATGGGCTCGCCAGCCCAGGCGGCGGCGGGCAACGACACGAAGAACGTCGCGCCGCGGCCGAGCGCACCCTCGGCGCGCACGCTGCCCCGGTGCCGCTCGACGATCCGGCGAACCGTCGCCAGGCCAACGCCGGTGCCGTCGAATGCGGTGGCGTTGGCCAGCCGCTCGAACGGTGCGAACAGCCGCTCGTAGTCGGCCATGTCGAAGCCGATACCGTTGTCGCGCACGAACAGGTCAAGCCCGTGGTTGCCGGGCACGGTCCCGATCTCGATCCGGGGCCGCTCGGCCTGGCCGGTGTACTTCCACGAGTTGCCGACCAGGTTGCGCACCATCGCGCGGAGCAAGGTCGGATCGGCGATCAAACGCATATCTGGCTCGATGTGGACGTCGACGGCGCGGTCGGGCGCAGTTTCCCGCAGCTCGGCCACGACCTCGGCACAGACCTCCGAGAGCGCGACCTCGCGCTCGAGCAGCGGCCCGTGATCGATGCGGGCGAGCATCAGTAGATCGTCGACCAGCAGCCCGATGCTGCGGACCGCGCGCCTCATCCGTCCGACCACGGGGGCGCTGGCGCCCAGCTCGCTCGCCTCGGGAGCGAGGAGCTTGAGGCTCGTCTGCAGGACCGACAGCGGCGTGCGCAGGTCGTGGCTGACCATCGCGTTGAAGGTCTCGATGTCGCGCAACGCCGTCTCGAGGCGCCCGGTGCGCGCGGCGACGCGCTGCTCGAGCTCCTGGTTCAGCTGATTCAGCTGCTCCTCGACGAGTTTGCGGTCGGTGATGTCCTGGCAGACCCCAACCAGCCGGCGCAGCTTGCCCTGTTCGTCGAGGACCGGGAACGCCCAGGTGTGCAGGTAGCGCATGGAGCCATCGGGGCGATGCACGCGCTCGTCGTGTGAGTACGGTTCGTGCTCGTGGAAGACGCGGTTGGTCGCGTCCATCACGCGCTGCCGATCGTCGGGATGGACCATCGTCAGGTACGCCTCGTAGCTGGGCGTGTAGGTCTCGGGCGTGAGGCCGTAGATGCGGTACAGCTCCGCGGACCAGACCGCGGTCGGCTGGGTGACGTCCCAGTCCCAGCGACCGAGGTGCGCCACGCCCTGCGTGTCGACCATCAGCGCCTCGCTCTGGCGCAGGCGCACCTCCGAATGTTTGAGCGCGGT
>JBBRID010000213.1:0-7151 GCA_038221635.1 Burkholderiales bacterium | reverse complement strand
AAACCGAGCGTGACTACCGCCAGATAGTCGTCGGACAGCCGCAGCGACAGCAGCCCGATCGGCACCGCGACGATGCCGACGGCGACGAGATAGGCGGTCATCGGGTCACCTGACGCTCGCCGCCTGTCCGAACAGGCCGCGCGGTCGCAGCAGCAGCACCAGCAGCAGCAGCACGAAGGCCACCGCGATCTTGTATGAAGGTCCGACGAAAGGCACCTACAGTTCGGACGCGACGCCGAGCAGGACACCGCCAACGACGGCACCGATCGGGCTGCCGATGCCGCCGACGATCATCGCGGCGAAGGCCGGGATCAGCAGTTCCCAGCCCATGTCGGGGCTGACCACGGCCTTGACGCCGAACATCGTGCCGCCCAGCGCGCACAACACGCCGACCACGGCCCACAGCGTGACGAGCACCCGGCTCGAGCGAATTCCGCAGGCTCGCGCCAGGTCGGGGTTGTCAGCGATGGCGCGCATCTGGCGGCCGATCGGCGTGAGGTGCAGCAGTGCGAACAGCAGCGCCATCGCCGCCAGCGCAACCGCGGCGATGACCAGGTCTGTCGGCAGCAGTCGCACGCCGTCGAAATTCCAGGCCCGCACCAGCGGCACCGCATAGGTGCGTTGGTCGTGGCCGGTGAACAGCGTCAGCATCGAGCGCATGAAGAAGGCGATGCCGATCGACGCCACCAGGCTGGCCACCGGCGGGCGCCCGCGCAATGCGCGAAACACCAACAGATAGGACAGCACCGAGACCACAACCCCGGCGGCCACCGAGCCCAATGCGGCGGCGGCAAAGGCGCCACCGCCAAGCGCCTGCGCACCGATGCCGGCGTAGGCGGCGATCGTCATGAAGTCGCCGGTGGCGGCGTTGGGGAAGCGCGCTACGCCCATCACCAGCGTCAGCGCCAGTGCGGGCAGCGCGATCAGCAGGCCCTCGACGGTGCCGTTAATCAGCAGGTTGGAGAAGTGGACCAGATTCATTGCAGAGAAGGCAGGCGCAGCGGGCGGCTTGCCGCAGCGCTGCGGCAGCGCGCGGCTTCAGCGGCGATCAGATTGAAACGACGTCGCGTCGGACCAGTTGGCCCATCTCGATCACGTAGACGCCAAAATCGGGCGTCACGTCGCCGAAAGAGTCGAAGTCGAGCCTGCCCGAGGCGCCCTCGTAGTTGATCTTCTTCTTCTCGCCGAGCAGCTTCTTGCCCTCGGCGAACGAGAACACCTTGGTGCCATCCGGGTTGGCGACCTCGCGGATCTTCGCGTTGATCTTCTCCACGTTGGCGCCGGGACCGGCGGCCTCCTTCGCAAGCGCCAGGCAAACAATCATGTCGTAGCACATGGCGGCGTAGACGTTCGACGCTACGCCCTTGCCCATCGCCGCCTGGTAGGCTGCCTCGTAGTGCTTGTACGACGCGGCGCTTTCATTGGACACGCTGTCGACCGAAATCAACCCCTCGACAGCTTCGTTGCCAAGCGCCTTGACCAGGTCGGGGTTGGCTGCCCAGCCGGGCATGATCCACTTGGTCTGCTCTCCCGACTGATACCACTCGCGCAGGATGATGGTCGAGTCGGGCAGGTACGAGCCGGTGACGATGACGTCAGGCTTTGCCGCCAGCACCTGTTGCAACTCGGTGCGGTAGCTCGGGCGGTTCGGCTCGTAGACCACACTGGCGACGATCTTGCCACCCTTGCTCTCCCACGCCTTCTTGAACCCTTCGGCGTTGCCGATGCCCGAAGCGTTGTTGAAGGCCATCGTTGCCGGGCGCTTGAAGCCGCGCTTCTCGGCGATCACCGCGAAGGCCTGGCCAAAGCGGTCGTTCGTCGCCTGGAAGCGCCACACCAGATCCTTCTTGTCGATGGTCGAGATCGCTGGCGCTCCGGAGGTATTCATCTCGATCAGGCCGGCAGCGTCGGTCAGTGGCGCCACCGCCAGCGTGACACCCGACGACCAGGTGCCCACGATTGCCTGGACCTTGTTTACCTCGATCAACTTCTTCGCCGCCAGCACCGCGGCGACGGGCTTGGTCTGGCTGTCCTCGGAGAACAGCTCGATCTTGCTGCCGCCAGCACCGCCGGCACCGTTGACCTCGGCCACCGCGATCTCGATCGCTTTTTGCATGCCGCTGCCGTAAGGACTGCCGGCCCCGCTCACCGGGCACAACGAACCGATGCGGAACGGGCCGCCAGCCTGAGCGAAAGCGACGCTCGGAAACGCACCGATGGCCAGCAAGCTGGCGCTGGCAAGCATGGCATCGCGACGTGAGAAAGGTGCAGACATGACATCTCCAGAGAGGGTAGAACGTTAGCAATAAGGAAGCCAGGATCTCAGCTTGCGATCTGGCCGAGCTGGTCCTTGAAGATCTTACCTGCCTTCATGATCAACGACAGGTGCTTGCCTTGATGCTGCAACAGCGTCAGATCCTGGACCGGGTCGCCGTCGACGACCACCAGATCGGCCAGTGCGCCCGGTGCGACGACACCGAGCTTGCCGGCCTGGCCCAGCAGTTCGGCGTTGACTGCGGTTGCGCTGCGCAGGATCTCGGCAGCCGACATCGCAGGCGCCCGCAAGGTGAATTCGAGCGACTGGTCGACATGCATCTCGCCGAGCAAGTCGGTGCCGTAGCCGATCCGGACGCCGGCAGCGAGAGCCAGCCGGATCGCCTCTACGCCCTGGCTGCGCACGAGTTCGAGCTTGCGCATCATGTCGTCGCTCCAGCCCAAGCGCGCGGCATTGCGGTGCAGTGCGTCGTAGGTCGACAGTGTCGGCACCAGGTAGGTGCCATGTTCGGCCATCAGTGAAGCGGTTGCCGCATCGAGCAGGTTGCCGTGTTCGATCGAACGCACACCGCAGCGGATCGCGCGACTGATCGAGTCGGGGGTGTAGGCGTGCGCCATGACATACGTGCGCGCGGCGCGTGCTTCCTCGACGATCGCGGTCATCTCTTCGATCGAATACTGCGTGCCATCGAGCGGATCGCTCGGCGAGGCGACGCCGCCGCCGGCCATCACCTTGATGTGGTGGGCGCCGTTGCGCAGCTCTTCGCGCACGGCGCGGCGAACTTCGCTGACACCGTCGGCGATGCTGCCGAGCAGCCCGGCAGCTCCGCACGAGATGCAACCCATGCCAGCGCGACCCTGGAAATAGGCCGGGCGTGCATCGCCATGGCCGCCGGTCTGCGTGATTGCGCGGCCGGCGATGTACAAGCGCGGGCCGATGAAGTGGCCGAGTTCGATCGCCTGCACGAGCCCGGAGTCTGCACCTCCAGCGTCGCGCACGGTCGTGAAGCCTCGCATCAGCATCGCTTCCAGAATGTCCTTCGACTGCGCCGCGACAAGTGACTGCGGCTGCAGCGACAGGCGGAAAAAATCGGGCATCGTCGCCGTCACGTGCACATGCGCGTCGATCAGGCCCGGCAGCAGCGTACGCCCGCCGAGATCGATCACGCGCGCGCCCGCGGGCACGGTCGACCCATGGTCGACCGCTGTGATGCGATCACCATCGACGGTCACGATGGCCTGGGAGCGCAGGCTGCCGCTGGCACTGTCGAACAGATTGGCGTTGTGAAGAACAAGGTTCGGGTTCATGCGAGCAGGGAGAGTGAACGGATGAGGTTTGGCGCCGAATCCGGCGCACACCGCCGCCGCAGTCGAGCTGCGCGCGGAGATTGATCCTAGTTTAAAGTCGTATCGCTGCCTCCCGACGAGGCACCAACACACCGCGCTCTGCCACAAAGATGACCTTCACGACGACTGTTGCAGTCCCTGGCGCCGAACTGGCCGTGCGCATCGATGGCCCGGATGACGCACCGGCCTTGCTGCTGGCGAACTCACTGAGTTCGGACCTGTCCATGTGGGACGACCAGGTGCCGCGCTGGTCGCGGCGCTGGCGCGTGATCCGATACGATGCCCGCGGACACGGTGACAGCGTCGCCGAGCCCGGTCCGTTGTCAATCGCGCGTCTGGCCGAGGATGCACTGTGCGTACTCGACCACGCCGGCGTCGCAAAGGCGCACTTTTGCGGCCTGTCGATGGGCGGAATGGTCGGCATGTGGTTGCTGCGGCATGCTGGCGAACGCATCGAACGCGCGGTGCTGGCGAACACGTCGGCGCACATGGGGCCAGGCGCGTTGTGGGACGACAGAATCGCACTGGCACGCGCCGGCGGCATGGAGGCAACCGTCGAGCCGACCGTGCAACGATGGTTTCCGCCCGCCTTCCACGACGCCGCGCCGGCCACGATCGACCGCATGCGCGCGATGATCCGCCGCACCTCGGTCGAAGGCTACGCCGGCAGTTGCGCGGCCATCCGCGACATGGACCAGCGGGCGTCGATCGGCATGGTGCGCAATCCGACTTTGGTGATCATCGGCAGCGCCGACCCGGCGACACCGCCTGCCGCCGGCCACCTGATCGAGCAGTCGATTCCGGGCGCAATTGCAGTCCACCTCGAGGCTGCACACATCTCGAACATTCAGCAGCCCGAGGCCTTCGGCGCGGCTGTAGAGGTCTTCCTGAAGGCCGTTTGAGGCATTTCGTCGCAACCGGCGGCCGGTCAGGCGGGACCGCAAAAGCCACTCGGCGTTCAGGTCACATTCACCACCGAGCAACGCCCTGGCCCGCGACATGGGACCATCCGAGCTGGTCGGGTCCGGATAGGGTGACCCGACCATCAACTTTGCATGACTGGCGGCGCTATCAGGGCGGCGTCATGCTTTATACAGTCCAATGGCCCGGAGTCAAGTGTGAGGGTCCATGGACCGATCAACCGTGGTGGAGCAAGCGTGAAACAAAAGCTGATTTGGCTCGTTCTGACGATGGCAACCGCAATGCAGGTTGCCACGGCGGATTCGGAGGTTGCTTACCCGCCGCTGCTCAAGCCGGCGGCGCAGGAGGCCAAGGCGGCGCGTCTGGCCGCGGAACTGCTGTCGCGCTACCACTACAAGGCAGTCCCGCTCGACGATACCTTGTCGGGCAGGATGTTTGACCAGTACCTGAAGGCGCTCGACCCCGAGAAGCTCCACTTTTTGCAGTCCGACATCGACCGCCTGGGTGTTGACCGCACCCGGCTTGACGATGCCATCCTGAGCGAGGACTTGCGCGCGCCGTTCGAGATCTTCAACCTGTACGAACGCCGGGCGGCCGAACGGATGGCCTACGCCCGCAGCCTGCTGAAAACAGGATTCGATTTCAAGCGCGACGAAACACTGCAGATCGACCGCAAGGACCAGCCCTGGCCGGCGACCGAGGCACAGGCGCACGAACTCTGGCGCAAGCGCGTCAAGAACGATTGGCTGCGGCTCAAGCTCGCTGGACAGGATGATCCGGGCATCTTCAAGGTCCTCGACAAGCGCTACGACAGCGCCGCCAAACGCCTGGGCAAGATCACCAGCGCCGACGCCTTCCAGGCGTTCATGAATGCCTACACGACGGCGATCGAACCCCATACCAACTACCTGGGACCACGCGCCGCGGAAGACTTCGACATCGCGATGCGGCTGTCACTGGTGGGCATCGGCGCGGTTTTGACCGAGATCGACGGCTACGCCACCATCCGCGAGCTGGTGGCCGGCGGACCTGCGAGCCTGTCGGGGCAGCTGAAGGTGGGCGACCGCATCGTGGGCGTCGCGCAAGGCGCGGCCGGCCCGATGGACGATGTCGTCGGCTTGCGCCTGGACGACACGGTGGCACTGATCCGCGGCACGGTGGATTCGACGGTGCGACTGGACATCCTGCCGGCCGACAAAGGGCCCGATGCCTCGAACAAGACCGTGATCCTGATCCGCAACACCATCACGATGCAGGACCGCGCGGCCAAGGCCAAGGTCTATGCGCTGACGCAGGGCGCGAGCAAACGCCGCGTTGGCGTGATCACCTTGCCCTCGTTCTACGAGGATGTCGACGCGCTGCAAAAGGGCGACAAAAACTACCGCAGCGCCACCCGCGACGTGGCCAGGCTGCTGGTGGATCTGAAGGCACAGAAAGTGGACGGCCTGTTGGTGGACCTGCGCAACAACGGGGGTGGCTCGCTTCGCGAAGCGGTGGCGCTGACGGGCCTGTTCGTCGGCAAGGTGCCGGTGGTGCAGACACGCAATGCCAAAGGCGGCATCAGCGTAGAAAGAAACGTCGACACCGCCTTGGCTTGGGATGGACCGTTGGCTGTGCTGATCAACCGGGGCGCGGCTTCGGCGTCAGAAATTTTCGCGGCGGCGATACAAGACTATGGCCGCGGTCTGATCATCGGCCAACCCAGCTTCGGCAAGGGCACGGTCCAGACCGTGGCCAGCCTGGACCAGATCGCCAGGAATGCCAAGCCGGTGTTTGGCGAACTGAAGATGACCATCGCGCAGTTCTTCCGCGTGGACGGGGGAACGACCCAGCTGCGCGGCGTGACGCCGGACATCGAGTTCCCGCAGACCGGTGACGACGCAGATTTCGGAGAGTCGAGCTTCGGCAACGCCTTGCCGTGGACCCGCATCAGAGCGGCCGACTACGCGCCGGTGGGCGACGTGAAAGCTCAGCTGCCCGCCCTGCTGGCGTGGCACGAGAGTCGCGTTCGGCGCGACCGCGACTACCAGAGCCTGTTGGAGGACGTTGCAAAGGTGCAGGAACTGCGCAAGAACAACGTGATTTCACTGAACGAAGTGGTCCGGCGCCAAGAGCGCGCCGCGCAGGCCAAGCGTCTGGCCGCTCTGTTGGGTGCAGCCGGAGCGGGCGCGGCGCAGGCCAAGGCCAGCGCACAGGCGGACGATGGCTTGCAGTTCAACGAACGCAAGCTCGGCAACGACCCTGCTGCAGAAAAGGCCAAGAATGGCGACAACGACGTGATTCTGAACGAGGCAGTCAGCATCCTGTCGGACAGCGTGGCGTTGAAGCAGGGCAAGTCTCCGACGGCGGCGCGCGAATTGTCGACGCGTCCTGTGGTGGTCACGACATTGCCAACGGGTTCAGCGGGCCGCTAGGAGCCTGTCGGGCTTGGGGAGCGTCGGCTGCGAATCGACCGCAGCGGTCCATTTCTCACCGTTTTTTTGCCCCATAGCTGGGCTATGGGGCTGCAAATCCGGCAAGAACTGTCCTCGCTGGGGCCGATTCTCGCTATCGACGCCCCAAGCCCGACAGGCTCCTAGTGAATTGTTCGATGCTGGGTGGAACTTAAG
>JBBRID010000212.1:0-7173 GCA_038221635.1 Burkholderiales bacterium | reverse complement strand
CATTGGCGATCGAAGGTGGGCAAAGGTCGGTCACGTCTCCCGCCGGCACCGGGCAAGGCGATTCGCTGCGCGGGCTGCTGGGCGGCAGCCGATCACAAGCCGAATTGCTGCCACCCGACGAAGCATTTCGCATCGACGTACGCGCGGTCGACGCGCAAACCCTGATTGCCCGATTGAGTCCGGCCAAGGACTATTACCTTTACCGCGATCGGATCAGCTTCGCAATCCAGCAACCATCGGGCGTTTCGGTTGCGAAGACGACGCTGCCGAAAGGCGAACCCAAAAACGATCCGACATTCGGAAAGGTCGAGGTCTACCACCAGCCGTTAGAAGCCCGGATCACGCTGGCCGGCATCCTTCCGTCGATGGCGTCGGTCACGCTGTCAGCCAGCTTCCAGGGCTGCAACGATCCGATCGGGGTGTGTTACCCGCCGATTGAGAAGGTCCTGACCGTTGCCTTGCCGGTCGGCGGTGCGCTGCCTGATGTTGGCCAATCCGCCGGCGCCACTGCACCGACTTCCCCAACCACAAGCGCCGCCAACCTCGACGAGAACAGCCGCATCGGCGAGCTGTTTGCGGGCTCCAGCCGATGGGCACTGGTTGCCGCGTTCTTCGGCTTCGGCGTGCTGTTGGCATTCACGCCCTGCATGCTGCCGATGATCCCGATTCTGTCAGGCATCATCGTCGGCCACGGCGCCTCGATGACGAAGCGCCACGCGCTCGGCTTGTCGGCGATGTATGTGCTGGCAATGGCGATCACTTATGCGCTCGCGGGAGTTGCCGCCGGGCTGGCCGGCACCATGCTCTCCGCCTGGTTGCAGAACCCCTGGGCGCTCGGCTCGTTTGCCGCGATCTTCGTGCTGCTGTCGCTGTCGATGTTCGGCATGTACGAAATGCAGTTGCCGGCTTGGTTGCAGACGCGGCTGGCGGATGCGGGACGCGGGGTACGAGGTGGCCGTGCGGCGGGCGCCTTTGCGATGGGTGTGCTGTCGGCCATCATCATTGGGCCCTGTGTTGCCGCCCCCTTGGCCGGCGCGCTGTTGTATATCGGGCAGACACGCGACGTCGTGCTCGGCGGCACGGCGCTTTTCGCGATGGCGATCGGCATGGGCGTGCCCTTGATGGTGGTCGGCGCCACCGCCGGCTCACTTCTGCCGAAGGCGGGGCCGTGGATGGAATCGATCAAGCGGGTGTTCGGCGTCACCATGCTGGCGGTGGCGATCTGGATGATCTCGCCGGTGATTCCGCTGGTCGCCCAGCAACTGTTGTGGGCTGCGCTGCTAATCGTGCCGGCAATCTACCTACATGCCCTCGACCCGCTGCCACCACAAGCGCCGGGATACCGGCGTCTGCTGAAGGGTGTCGGTGTCATGTCGCTGCTGATCGGAGCCGCGCTGATGATCGGCGCGCTGTCGGGCAGCCGCGAGTTGTTGCAGCCGCTTTCGGGCTTGCGCGGTGAAGCCTCATCCGTCGCGCGCGCCGAACTGCCCTTTCAGCCCGTGGCGAGCAACGCCGAACTGGACCAGCAAATCCAGGCCGCGCAAGGGCGACCGGTAATGCTCGACTTCTGGGCCGAATGGTGCGTCTCGTGCAAGGAGATGGAACATTTCACGTTCACTGATCCGCGCGTGCAGGCGCGCCTGCGAGACAGCGTGCTGCTGCGTGCCGACGTCACCGCCAACAATCCGGAACACAAGGCGCTGCTCGCCCGGTTCTCGCTGTTCGGACCGCCCGGCATCATCTTCTTCGACAAGGCCGGTCAGGCGTTGCCGCTGCGCGTGATCGGCTACCAATCGGCCGATCGTTTCCTCGATTCGCTGGATCGGGTCGCCGCGTTGACGCAGGCACCGTGATCATCCTGGGCAGCTGGCCTGCCCCGCCAGCTACTGCTTCGTGACAAAACTCGGGTAACTGCAGCGGATCTGCTCGGCCTGGCTGAGCGTGCCGGACAGATGTCGGCGCAAGCTTGCGGCCGCTTCGGGTGCGTCACGCCGTTCGATCGCATCGACCAACTCGCCATGATCACGAATGATGGCAATCGCCTTGTCGTCGATCGGCAGATGCAAGCGGCGCAGGCGGTCGAGGTGGCCACTGATTCGGCGCACCATGTCCCACAGTTGCGGTACGTTGGCGGCCTCATACATCCGGCGGTGAAACGACTGGTCGAGCGCCAGCAACTGTGGAAGATCGCGCGCCTCGTGCACGCGCTGCTGCTGCGCGATCAGTAGCCGCAATTCGGCGATCAGCGCGGGCCTCGCATCGGTGGCCAGCGTTCTGACCACTTCGAGTTCGATCGAGCGGCGCAGAAAGTGCGCCTGGGTCGCCGAGGCAAGGCTGATCCGGCTGACCATGGTTGCATGCTGCGGAAAGATGTCCACCAGGCCCTCTTCGCCGAGGCGCAACAAGGCGTCCCGAACCGGCGTCTGGCTGATGCCGAAGCGTTGCGCCAGCTCGGCGCGTGACAACACCGACCCAGGTGCCAGTTCGAGCGACAGGATCAACTCACGCAGGCAGTCGAAAACCTGTGGCGCCGCGTGGCGGGATCTGTCGAGGCGAAGCAGCGGCTCGGTGTCGGAGCGCGTCATTGGCATGGCGGCGATTCCGTCGGGCAGGGGAACCAAGTAAGCGGGAATCGCCGATTGAAGAGCGTGACGATCCGTACGTCCAGCCCGGTATTCCCCCTAGTGACACACTAATGTATTAGCGGTCCAATGAGCGGATGCCCGAATCACGACGCCCCCCGTCCAAGCGCAACCGCGCGAGTCGTCGATGAGCAGGCGGACCTACGAATCCCTGCGCAGCGCGCGCTGGTTTGCACCCGACGACCTGCGCTCCTTCGGCCACCGCTCACGCGTGATGCAGATGGGCTATGCGCCAGAGGACTGGGCCGGCCGGCCGGTGATTGCAATCATCAACACCTGGTCCGACCTGAATTCATGTCACGCCCATTTCAAGCAACGCGTCGAGGACGTCAAGCGCGGCGTGTTGCAAGCCGGCGGCTTCCCGGTCGAACTGCCGGCCATTTCGGTATCCGAGAGTCTGGTCAAGCCGACCACCATGCTGTACCGCAACTTTCTCGCAATGGAAACCGAGGAATTGCTGCGCAGCCACCCGGTCGACGGTGCGGTGCTGATGGGCGGCTGCGACAAATCCACGCCGGGTTTGCTGATGGGCGCGATCAGCGCCGGCTACCCTTGCATCTACCTGCCGGCCGGCCCGATGCTGCGGGGCAATTGGCAAGGCAAGGTGCTGGGCTCGGGATCCGACGCCTGGAAATTCTGGGATGACCGCCGCGCCGGCCAGATCAGCAAGACCGAGTGGATCGGTGTCGAAGGTGGCATTGCCCGCAGCCACGGCACCTGCATGACGATGGGAACCGCCAGCACGATGACGGCGATCGCCGAGACCATCGGCATGTGCCTGCCGGGTGCCTCGTCGATTCCGGCGCCCGATGCGGGCCATATCCGGATGTCATCCGAGTGCGGCCGGCGCATCGTCGACATGGTCTGGGACGATCTGACGCCCGCCAAGGTATTGAGCCCGGCCTCGTTTGCCAATGCCATCGTCGTTGCCATGGCCATGGGCTGCTCGACGAATGCGGTCATCCACCTGATTGCGATGGCACGGCGCGCCGGCTTCGATGTCGGACTCGACGATTTCGATCACGCCAGCCGCGAAGTGCCGGTGATCGCCAACATCCGCCCGAGTGGTGACCGCTATTTGATGGAGGACTTCTTCTACGCCGGTGGCCTGCCTGCCTTGATGAGCCGCCTGACGCCGCACCTGAAGCTCGATGCGATGACTGTGACGGGCCGCTCGCTTGGCGAGAACATTGCCGGCGCGGCGGTTTTCAACGATGACGTGATCCGCCCGGTCACCGATCCGATCTATGCCGAAGGAGCGTTGGCGGTGCTGCGCGGCAACCTCGCGCCCGGTGGCTGTGTCATCAAGCCGAGCGCCTGTGCGCAGCAATACCTGCGCCACACCGGGCCGGCCCTCGTCTTCGACGACTATCCATCGATGAAGGCGGCAATCGACGACCCGGACCTGGACGTCACCGCCGACCATGTGCTGGTGCTGCGCAATGCCGGCCCGCAGGGAGGGCCGGGTATGCCCGAATGGGGCATGTTGCCGATCCCGACCAAACTCGTGAAGCAGGGGGTACGCGACATGGTCCGATTGTCTGACGCACGAATGAGCGGTACCAGTTACGGGGCCTGCGTGCTGCATGTCGCGCCGGAGGCCTATGTCGGCGGGCCGCTGGCGCTGGTACGCACCGGCGACATGATCTCGCTCGATGTGTCGAAACGCAGCATCCATCTGGAGGTCAGCGACGCCGAACTGCAGTATCGCCGGGATCAGTGGAAACCGCAGCCCCGACGCTATGAACGTGGTTATGGTTGGATGTTCTCGCAGCACATTCAACAGGCCGATCAAGGCTGCGATTTCGATTTCCTGGAAACACGATTCGGCGCGCCTGTTGCCGAACCCGACATCTATTGATCTCACATCCATTGATCTCTCGATAGACCCGCTTCCCGAGCCGGGTTTGACCTGGTCCAGACGGACCTCTACAACAGAAGGAGCTTTCGATGAACAGATTTCCGTACCGGACCACCATCCTTATCGGTGCCATGCTGTGCGGCGCCGCCGGAGCCCAGGCGCAACAGGTCAAACTCATGACCGGCCCGCAGGGCGGCTCGTGGTACCCGCTGGGCGGCGCCATTGCCAACATCGCCGACAAGGCAGGCATGAAGGTGCAGGTCCTGCCCGGAGCCGGTATCGCCAACGTGAAGGCGATCGAAGCCGGCAAGGCTGACATCGGTTTCGCCAATTCGATCTCGACCGTTGACGGCATTGCGGGACGCGCACCGTTCGATACGCCGGCGAAGAATGTCTGCAACGTCGCCACGCTGTATCCACAGTATTACCAGGTGGTCGCCAACGCAGACGCCAACATCAACAGCCTCGGCGACCTGAAAGGCAAATCGCTTGCGGTACAGCCAAAAGGCAATACGGCCGAGTTCATCAGCCAGCAATCACTCGAGGTCTACGGGCTCAAGTACCAGGACATGGGCCGTGTCAGCTACGTGTCGTATACCGACGCGGTGTCGCTGATGAAGGACAACAATGCGCAGGCTTTCACGCTCGGCACGACGGTTCCAGCCTCGGCGATCATGGATCTGGCGTCGGCCCGCGACATCAAGATCATCCCGATCCCGGAAGACAAGTTCCAGGCGATGCGCAAGCTCAATCCAGGCTATACCAAGCTGACGATCCCGGCGGGTAGCTACCCGAAGCAGACGGCTGACGTGCAGACCATCGGCTACGCGACCCACGTCATTGCGCGCTGCGACCTCGATGAAGGCGTCGTCTACAAATTGCTGAAGGGCATGGTCGACAACAAGGCCGACCTGGCCGCCATCACCAAGGACATGGGCAAGGTGACTCCGAAAATGATGGCCGAGGATATCGGCGTGCCGTTGCACAAGGGTGCAACTCGCTACTACAAGGAAGTCGGCGCCATCTGAGGTATAGGCATCGGTTGATGCCAGCCTCTTGATATCGCGTTACTGATGCCGCGCGACGATCGGTTTGCACCGATCCTCGCCGGTACGTTGCGGCTTCTGCGCCGCAACGTTCGCTCAGCAGGCAGTCCGCCGCCGGAGTACCTCGATGTTTTCGATTCCCGAGAAAGCCACCCGCCATCTGGTCACTGCGATTGCAGTGGCGATGTCGGTCTTCCATCTCTATGTGGCCTTCGTCGGACCTCCCAATTCCTATGTGATGCGCGGCTCGCATCTGGCATTCGCATTGGCGCTCGCCTTTCTGATCATGCCGGGACTGACCGGAAAGTCCGGCAAGGTCGGCTGGCTCGATCTTGGGTTGGTCGCGCTTGCCACCGCGGCCGCGCTTTATCCGAGCGCGATGTTGGACTACATCCAGAACCGCATCTACTACGTCGACGATCCACGATTTTCCGACTACGTCTTCGGCGGATTGTTGATCGTGATGATCATGGAGGCGACACGCCGGGCAACCGGCCTGGCGCTACCGATTACCGCATTGGTATTCATGATTTACGGCGTGACCTGGGGCAACCAGTCGTTCGGCATCATGCTCGACCAGCTGTTCCTGACCACCGAGGGCATCTTCGGCATCCCGCTGTATGTGTCGGCCACCTACGTGATGCTGTTCATTCTGTTCGGCTCCTTCGTCGAGCGCAGCGGCGCGGGCCAGTTGTTCATGGACTTCGCGCTCGCGCTGGCTGGCCACACCTCTGGCGGCCCGGCCAAGGTGGCGGTGATCACCAGCAGCCTGTTCGGAACCGTCTCCGGGAGTGCCGTGGCCAACGTGATGACCACCGGCACATTCACGATTCCGCTGATGATGCGCACCGGCTACCGTCCTGCATTCGCCGGTGCGGTCGAGGCGGTCGCGTCGACCGGCGGCCAGTTGATGCCGCCGATCATGGGTGCGGCGGCGTTCGTGATGGCCGAGTTTCTCGGCGTCTCCTATCTGACCGTCGCCGCCTTCGCGATCCTGCCCGCGGTGTTGTATTACGTTGCGGTCTTCATGGCGGTTCACTTCGAGGCCAAGCGGATCGGCCTTGTCGGCTTGCCGAAAGCCGATCTGCCGCGCCTGAAGCAAGTGCTGGTCGAACGTGGTCACCTGTTCCTGCCGCTGGTCGTCATCGTGGTCGTGCTGCTGTCCGGCTACAGCGCCGCCTTCTCCGCGCTGTGTGGAATTGGCTCGGTGATCCCGACCACCTGGCTGCGCGCCAGCACGCGCAAGACCTTTACGCTGACAGCGGTCATCGAAGCACTCGAGGGCGGCGCCCGCAATACGCTGGTGGTCGCGCTGGCATGTGCCAGCGCAGGCATCGTGATCGGCACCATCACGCTGACCGGGCTTGGCCTCAGTTTCACCGGTGTCGTTCTGGCGCTGTCCCAGAACTCGCTGATCCTCGCGCTGGTTCTGACGATGCTGGCCGGCATCCTGCTCGGCATGGGATTGCCCACCACACCGGCCTACATCGTGCAGGTCGCGTTGCTGGTACCGGCGCTGGTCAAGCTCGGCGTGCAGGTCGAGGCGGCTCACTTGTTCGTTCTGTATTTCGCGGTGTTGTCGGCCATCACGCCACCGGTGGCGATGGCGGTCTATGCAGCCAAC
>JBBRID010000211.1:0-7226 GCA_038221635.1 Burkholderiales bacterium | reverse complement strand
GGTCAGGTCCCAGAAGTCCGCGATATGGCGGGTCGAGGAGATGCCGACTTCAAGCATGTAATCGCCGCTGGCACCGCAGCCCTGGGCGCCTTCTGTCTCAAGCGGTGTGCCATTTCCCATTCCGGTGATGTTGTATTCCTCGATGACTTCATGGCCGCTGGCATCACACCAGACCTGCCGCGGATAGCCGTCCACCACTTCGGTCCGCGTCGGCGGACCCTCAACATGGTGGAGCCCCTGCCACTGCCGGACGATTGCATCGGCATTGGAAGGATCGACGGTCTGGTCCAAGGAGCCGTGCCAAACGGAGATCGTTGGCCAGTTTTTGACATTCTCCGATGCGCCGCGCACCAGGGCCTCGAGTTTCCAGTCTGGGGGCCCGCCATATCCCTTCATTCGAAAGAGGGCTTGCGTGAGGGTGTTGGCGCTTCGATAAGGCAGTCCGGCGATGATGGCGCCGCCCGCGAACACGTCTGGATAGGTGGCCAGCATCACCGATGTCATGGCGCCACCGGAGGACATGCCGGTGATGAAGATGCGATGGGGGTCCACAGCGTGTTCTGCGACGACCTGTTCGATCATCTGGCGGATGGAAAGGGGTTCTCCGCTGCCGCGCTGACTATCGCCCCGCTTGAACCAGTTGAAGCTGCGCAACGCGTTGTTGGTGCGTCTCTGTTGAGGAAAGAGCAGCGCGAAACCATACCGATCCGCGAGAGCGGACCATCCTGACCCCCGGTTGTAGCCCTCGGCAGTCTGCATGCAACCGTGCAAAACGACGACGAGCGGAGCACCTTCCCGGAAGTTTTCAGGTACGTATGTTTCTTCCTTTAGCGATCCGGGGTCCGAGCCGAAATTGTTCACGGCGGTTAAGTTGCTTGCAGGTATCGAATATGTCATAGGGAGGCTCCATTCTTTGGTTCGGGGTGGGAAATAGCGGGAATTGACTGTGGGCAAGTGAACGCCTGATTCGAGACTGGCCTGAGCAGGCTCATCCTTGTGCATGCCGGCGCCACCTCGGTCTGCGTTTCAACATCAAAATGGGGCAACACCATGCGGGGCGACCTCAAGAGACCTTGGTCGGCGCGTTCCGCTCGCTGATGTGCTGCTGTAGGCACGACAGGCATTGCCTAGCCGCCTTCGACAGCCGTTTCAACCGAAGGCGTTAACCTGCGCGATCTTCTTTTTGACCGCCTCATCGCAGACCTCGGGCGCGCAAAGGCGACCAGGGGGTCCACCATCAGGAATCATGCGCAGACACGCTTCCCGTCAGGAAGCAGCCTGTCGGTGACCACTCCATGGCCCGGCGGTGGTCTCCCGAATTGGGCAGGGACCGATCAGCGCATGCCCAAGTAGCCCGAAACGAAGAGGACGATGACCACGACGCCGACGATCCGAATGATGCGATCATGGATGCTTCCTTCCAAGATGGCGATTTCTACAGGTCGACAGGCACACTTTGCGCCCACTCGTCCAGCTTAGGTCCTTGCACCCCGGAGCACCGTGCGGTGCCGAACATTGGCTCGAAAAAAACATTGGATTCCCGGTGCGGCGCTTAGGTCACCTCCGCCGCAGCCGCAACGATGCGGAAGTAACGCGCCAGATAGACCGTTCCACCGGCCCCGCCAACATTGTTCTGATCACGTCGATTTGGCTGCCCGCAAAGCGGAGTTGGTCAAGGCGCCGATCACCGAATCGATGCTCGGGACCACTCTGTCGGGGCGGGGCGGTCATGGTTTTGGCGCCCTGGTTTCGACCGACGCGGGGAGATGGGGCTGCGTCTCGACATCTGCGCAGATCGCCGCCCCGTGGTGCGCTGTTCGCCGGCACGCTGCGACCTGGATATCCAATCGATGCTCAGACTCGGACGGCGCGCAGTCGAAGTCCAAACTCCTGCAGGGCGCCGATGCCGCTTTGCTCCGACTCCGCGAGCCACGCTTGCAGATCGGCAACCAGCTGCTCGGCGCAGACGTTGGTGCGGGTCCAGAGCATGCGCAACTCTTCGCGCATCGCGACCAGCTTGGCGAGACGGGGGCTCGACGCCAGCGCACCCGCGACCTGTGCCCTGACCTTGTTCGGGATCCTCTCGCCATCCCGATACAGCCAGCGGCTCGCGATTCGCATATCGGCGAGCTCGCTGGCTGTACTTCCCTCTGTCTTCAGGCGACGCACCTCGGCGCGGCTGGCGCGTCGCAGGGTTCGCGCGTAGTCGGCCATCACCTCGTGGCGGTGGGCGATGAGAGCCTCCAGCGTCTTGTCGTCGGCGACGGCCTTCACAGCGCCGAACCTGAGCAGCGGCGCCGTCTTGCGGACCTCCGCCAGGCCGAGCAGCTCCAGGCCGCGAATGTAGAGCCAGCCGATGTCGAACTCGCACGGCTTGACCGACAGCTTGGCCGAAGTCGGATAGGTGTGATGGTTGTTGTGCAGCTCTTCGCCGCCGATGATCAGCCCCCAGGGCAGGAAGTTGCGACTCGCGTCCGAAGTCTCGAAGTTGCGATAGCCCAACCAGTGTCCGATGCCGTTGACGATGCCCGCCGCGGTGATCGGGATCCAGAGCATCTGCACCGCCCACACGGTGGCGCCGATTGCGCCGAACAGGAACAGATCGGCGATCAGCATCAGGCCGACGCCTGCCAAGCTGAAGCGCGCATACAGGTTGCGCTCGAGCCAGTCGTCCGGCGTGCCGCGGCCGAACTTGGCAAGCGTTTCCTCGTTCTTGGCTTCGCTGCGGTAGAGCTCGCTGCCAGTCAGCAGCACGGTCTTGATGCCGCGCGTCTGCGGGCTGTGCGGGTCGTCCGGCGTCTCGCACTTGGCGTGGTGCTTGCGGTGAATGGCGACCCACTCCTTGGTCACGATGCCGGTCGTCAACCAGAGCCAGAATCTGAAGAAGTGCGACGGGATGCTGTGAAGATTGAGTGCTCCGTGCGCCTGGGCGCGGTGCAGGAAGATGGTGACCGCCGCGATCGTGATGTGCGTGGCGGCCAGCGTGAAGGCGACGATCTCCCAGCCGGTGAGGCCGGAAAAGCCGTGGGCCAGCCAATCGATCAGGTTATCGAACAGATTCGAGAACAGTTCCATCACGCTCATTGCAGTGCTTTCAGACACCAGTCGTGGCCATCATTGCCCTGCGGGTTCTGTTCCGGACAACGGCAGGCCGGATGTCTTCTCGCGATGGTCGTGCAACCGCCCGAGCGTGCTGCCCAGCAGATGCGCCAGCTTGTGCGCGGCGCCATGCACCGCCTGGTCCAGCGTCGCGGCGTGGTCGGTCACCGCCACCGGCTGCCGGCCTTCGAGACGGGCCTCCAGCATGCAGCGCTGGTCTTGCTGCCCATTCTTGCCGCCATTCTCGTCGCTCAGATGGACTTCCACCCGGGTGACATGTTCGGCGAAGCGCTCCAGCGCCTGTTCGACCGTGGCACTCACCTGCGCGGCGAGTGCCTCGGTGCCGTCGATGTTGACGTCGGTATTGAGTTGGATCTTCATGGGATTCTCCTGTGGGTTTCGAGATGGAGTGTGGGGCGCGGCGCTGCCGTCGTGATAAGAACGGCGCCGACGGATCAGTGCCGAAAGCTCGCCGCCACGCCTGTGCGACAAGGCATGCGCTCGGACGGCAGGACATGGACCTCACCGCCCATGCTTTCAACCAGCGAACCCAAGTCGTCGAGCACGTCATCCACACGCGGGTTGCCGAGATCGGCAGGATCGATGCGGCCGGTCGACGCGTCGATCCGCCCGGCCACCTGGCGCTCGGCCTCGATCAGCAGCGTCGCCACCCGGCCAGCCACCGCGGCCTGTGCGACCTGCGACAAGTCCTCGCTGCCCAGCCCCTTGGCCGCGGCGGCCGCGTAGCCATCGCTCCATGCTGCCTGCTGGGCCTCTTGCTGCGGCGCTGCCAGTTCCCAGGCGCGTTGCCGCAATTGATCATGCGTCAGGCCTTGCGGGTCGACCATCAGGCCGCTGGCCATCAAGAACGGGTTGTGGCTGACCTCGCGGAACAGGTGGTGGTGTTCGGGCAATGCCGCCAGCATCAAAGGCAGGCCCGACAGGCGTGAGTGGTGTTCCAGCACGGCACGGTCCACCGCCCGGAAGAAGCGCTCGGCGTCGCCGTCGATCTCGTCTTTCTTGCCGCCTTGGCCATGGTGCATGGCCATTTTGCCGCCACCGATGCCGCCGTATGAGGACACGCTGGTGTGCGGCTCGGTGCGCTCGTCGCCCAGTGCCGCGGTCATCGTCTGCGGCACGGCGGCGGCCAGCGCCACGGCATCGAGCGCGTTGCGGTCGCCTTCATAGAGCTGCACCTTGCCCAGGCTCAGCGCCAGCACCTGGTAACGCCCGGTCGACTGCAGCCACTGGCGCAGCGGCTTGGTGTGGAAGCTGTCGGCCACCACAGCCAACTCGGCCACCGGCCGCTGCAGCAGGAACACGCGGAACAGGCCCGGGGTGCCCAGCACGGCCAGGCCATCCAGCGTGTGGTTCCAGAAGTCGTGGTCTTGTGCCAAGGCCTCGAACGGCTCGAGTAGCGCCTTGACGCCATCGGCCGCATTCTGCTGTTGCAGCGACGTTTCCAGTACCTGTACCAAATGGCGGAACCGGATCGGGTCCTGCTGGTTTTCCGGATGGCGCCGATGGGTCGGCTGGTAGAGCGACAGGCAGGGCCGCCCCTTGAACGAAGCCATTTCGGCAAGGCTCGCCTGGGTGAGCGTGTCGGGCGTGTGTGTGGTCTTCATGTCGATTCCTTCGGTGGTTTCTGTGGACCGGCGGTACGCAGTGACACGGCATACCCCGACCCGACCAGCGTTGCTTGATTCGTTCCGCTTCCCTTCGCCTTTAGCGGACCGGGGTCACGCGCCAGAGCGTGTTCGAGAGATCGTCGGCGACGATCAACGCGCCGCGCGGATCCACGCTCACGCCAACCGGACGACCCCGTGTCTTGCCGTCGGTACCGCGGAATCCGGACACGAAGTCGATCGGCGCGCCGGCTGGGCGGCCGTCGCGGAACGGCACGAACACCACCTTGTAGCCTGCTGGCTTCTCCCGGTTCCAGCTGCCGTGCTCGCCGACGAACACGCCGTCTGCGAATTCACCGCCCATCGCAGGCGCAGAGAAGGCGACACCGAGTGCTGCCACATGCGATCCCAGCGCGTAGTCAGGCGCAATGGCGGAGGCAACTTTCTGTGGATCCTGCGGCCGCACACGCGGGTCCACGTTCTGGCCCCAGTAGCTGTAGGGCCAGCCGTAGAACCCGCCCTCGCGCACCGAGGTAAGGTAATCGGGCGGAACGTCCGGACCGAGTTCATCGCGCTCGTTGACCACTGCCCACAACTGACCCGTGCCGGGCTGGATGGCGAGCGCGGTGGGATTGCGCAGGCCGGTGGCGTACGGCTTGTGCGCGCCGGTCTGGGCATCCACCTGCCACACCATCGCCCGGTCGACCTCGGCGATCATGCCGCGCTCGGTGATGTTGCTGTTGGAACCGATGCCCACGTAGAGAAACCGCCCCTCCGCGCTGGCGGTCAGCGACTTGGTCCAGTGGTGATTGATCTGCGACGGCAGATCGGTGACCTTGACCGGTGCCCCGGTCGCACGGGTCTGGCCCTCGATGTAATCGAAACGCACCAACGCATCCTGGTTGGCCACGTAAAGCTGGTTGCCGATCAGCGCCAGCCCGTAAGGCGCATTCAGATTTTCGGCGAAGACCGAGCGGTTCTCGTAGATGCCGTCGCTGTTGCCGTCGCGCAGCAAGGTCAAGCGGTCGCCGCCCTTCACCGAACTGTTGCCCTGGGCCTTGATGTAGCCGGCGATCACGTCTTTCGGGGTGAGCTTCGGCGCCCCGCCGCCCTTGCCTTCGGCCACCAGGATGTCGCCATTGGGAAGCACCAGCGACTGGCGCGGAATCCGCAGATCGGTGGCGATGGCCGTGATCGCATAACCCCGCGGCACCGTGGGCCGCTGATCGCCCCACTGCGCCGGGCTGGCAATCGTCATGTTGGGGAGCAGCCCGCGTTGCTGCTTGGGCAGCACTGGTTCGGGGCCGACATTGGCCGGTCCCTCCTGCGACAGGTTTGCATCGTTGCCGCAGGCAGCCAGCAGGACTGAGAAAGCGGCAACTGCGCAGAACGCCAGCCGCTTCATGGCCCATCTCCCATTCGAGTACTGGACAACCCCAACCATGCCGCCGCGCTGGCGAGCAAAAGAACGACGGCAGACAGAATCAACCCTTCAGGCATCACCGCCCACGCATCTTTTGCATGCAGCAGCGCATTGATGAAACCGAGGGCGCCGGTCGCCAGCAGGATGAAGCCATACCAGAGATAGCGCCCCTCACGCCTGGCGGCGTGGCGCAGGCCCACCACTGCCAATACCAGCACAACGGCGCCGAAAATCAGGCCGGCGGCGATCAGCCACGAAGCGAAGTTGATCCACTGCACCTGGTAGCTCGTTGCGTAGGCGAGATCGCTCAGCAACGCGCCCAGAAACAGCGTTACGGTCCCCGAGAGGAAGAAGGCATGCACGGGGTGTAACGGCCTTTGGGATGGTCGGTCGACGGCGGCAGTCAAAGTGGCTCTCCTGGTTGCGCAGCGATCATTCACTCCGGCCGAGGCGAAGTCGAACTGGAACCTCGCCTCGAATCAAGCGTGCGTCCTTGAAAACGATGCCTCTTGTGACACTGCCGATCGGCCGTAGACCCAACCGAGGACGGCGCCGAAGATGAGGTGAAGCACCAGGGTCATCACAGGAGCCATGACCCCCAGGCTCATCCCGAACAAGCCAGCGCCGGCCATTGGCATCAGCATCACCATCATGACCAACCAGCCGATGACGGCCAGCATGATTCCATGCCCGACGCGGCTGGTGCCGGGGAGCTTCGAATCGAGCACCGCGATGGCGACGCCGTAGACGACGATGCCGATTGCGAAGTGCACGATCCAGCCAATGAGGGGCATGTCAGGAGAACCCACCATCCCCGCGAGCATCTTTGGAAGGTCGAGTTGCGGCATGACGCCCATCATCGCCTTCAACACCATCAGCAACGACAGCACGACCGTGGCGGCGAGCCCAGCGAGCAGGCCTTTGGGAATGTCTTTCATGTTTTCTCCTTAAATATGTTGGCTGACTTGGGTCAGAAGACGCGACCGGGGTTGCGAGGGCGTTGATCGAGTCTTCGAGTGTGCGCATCGATCGAAGCGTGTCTGTAGTCGCAGCGACGACAGCGCGGTAGGCCCACTCCT
>JBBRID010000210.1:0-7232 GCA_038221635.1 Burkholderiales bacterium | reverse complement strand
GGTCGAACAATCCGATCGCCTGCTGCCGCGCGAGGACCCGGACATTGCCGACGCGATTCGCGACATCCTGCAGAAAGAAGGCGTCGCGTTCGAGCTCGGCGCGAAATGCCTGTCGCTGGCCGTCAGCGGCGAGCGGATAGCGGTTGGCGCGACCTGTGGCGACGAGGCCCGGCCGGTGCTCGCGAGCCATGTCCTGCTGGCGGTCGGGCGGCGCCCGAATACCGACGACCTGGGACTGGAAAGCGCCGGCATCGACACCGAAGACAAGGGCTACATCACCGTCGACGACCAATGCCGCACCTCGGCCGACGGGGTCTGGGCGGTCGGCGAGTGCAACGGCCGGGGTGCATTCACGCATACCGCCTACAACGACTTCGAAATCGTCGTCGCCAATCTGTTCGACGGCGACCCGCGCCGCCTGTCCGACCGCATCCCTTGTTATGCGCTGTTCATCGACCCGCCGCTCGGCCGTATCGGCATCAATGAGAGCCAGGCCCGGGCCAGCGGCAAGAAATTGCTGAGCGCGACGTTGCCGATGGAAGGCGTCGGCCGCGCCCGCGAAATGAGCGAAACCCAGGGTCTGATGAAGGTATTGGTCGACGCCGACAGCAAGCAGTTGCTGGGAGCGGCGATTCTCGGCATCAACGGCGATGAAGTCGTCCATTCGCTGCTCGACGTGATGAACGCCAAACAGCCCTACACGGTGATTTCGCGTGCAATGCACATCCATCCGACGGTGACCGAACTGGTGCCGACGCTGCTGCAAAAGCTGAAGCCATTGACTGAAGGTCCTTGAATGACCCGCTTCTCCGTACTCGATCTTTCTCCGATCACGCAAGGCAGCACTGCTGCGCAATCGTTTCGCAACACGCTGGATCTGGCACAACATGCCGAGCGCTGGGGCTTCAACCGCTTCTGGCTGGCCGAACACCATGGCATGCCGGGAATCGCCAGCGCGGCCACCGCCGTGCTGATCGGCTACGTGGCCGGTGGCACGTCGACGATTCGGGTCGGCGCAGGCGGCATCATGTTGCCGAACCACTCACCGCTGGTCATCGCCGAACAGTTCGGAACGCTCGAATCGCTTTACCCGGGCCGCATTGACCTGGGGCTTGGCCGCGCACCAGGCTCGGACCAACTGACCGCGCGGGCGCTGCGGCGCAACCTGGCGTCTGATGCCGATGAGTTTCCGCAAGATGTCGTCGAGTTGGCCGATTTCCTGTCGGCCTCGCCGCGCCAGACCGTGCGGGCAGTACCGGGCACCGGTCTCGACGTGCCGCTGTGGATACTCGGCTCCAGCCTGTTCGGGGCACAACTGGCCGCGGCGCTGGGACTTCCCTATGCATTTGCTTCGCACTTTGCGCCACAGCAGATGATGCAGGCGATCGCCCTGTATCGCGAGACCTTCCGCCCGTCATCCCGCCTCGCCAAGCCTTATGTGATGCTGGGCTTCAACGTCTTCGCTGCCGATACCGACGAAGAGGCTGCATTGCGCGCCACGTCGATGCAACAGGCCTTCGTCAATCTGCGCAGCGGCCAGCCCTCGACGCTGCCGCCGCCAATGGCCGACTACCTGGAACGGATCGGGCCGCAGCAGCGTGCGTTGCTCGATCAGGTGTTGACCTGTTCGGCGATCGGCTCGCCGCCGGTTGTCAAGGCGGCCATCGAGGCGTTCATAGCCCGCACTGGCGCCGATGAGCTGATGATCACGTCGAACATCTTCGAGCACCCGGCCAGACTGCGCTCGTACGAAATCACCGCACAGGTCATGATGGGCGGCGGCGTTTGAGATTGCGCCCGATCAGCGTTGGCGCACCGGCAGATGTCCGAGCGGCACGGCGGCTGCCGCCTTCACCTCGCCCAGCGAGAAGCTGGTGTGGATGTCCTTCACGTTCGGCAGGTTAAGCAGCGTCTTCACCGAGAAGTCGGAAAATTGCTCCAGGTTGGTGACCATCACCTGCAGCTCGAAGGTGCCGGCACCGGAGATGTAGTGACAGGACATGACTTCCGGCAATTCACGCAAGGCCTGTTCGAGCACGCGGGTCGATTCGCCGTTGTTGCGCTCGGCGTCGACGCGTACGAAAGCCAGCACATCCAGTCCCAGCTTGCGCCGGCTCAGTTCGGCCCGGTAGCCGACGATGTAGCCCTCTGTTTCAAGCCAGCGCACCCGACGCCAGGTCGGCGCAGCCGACAAACCGATGCGCTGTGCCAGATCGGCATTGCTCAATCTGGCATCCTGCTGCAGTTCATGCAGGATGGCCACGTCGAAACGGTCCAGACCGCTGCCGTGACCCGAAGCAACTGCCGCTGCGGGATCGACGCCCGCCTGTGCGCGCTTGACCTGCCTTGCCGTCATCGCCGAACCTCCTCATGATTGCCGACGCCGCACTGGCTTCGCCGCAGTTCGGTAGGAGCGGCTTCAGCCGCGCTTCATCTGACCCCGGAAAGCCCCAAGGGCCTAAAGCCGCTCCTACCGGGAAGAACCCTCACGACGCGCCAGCGCCACTAATGGTTTATACCAGTTCCACCTCTTCACGCAAGATCGGCCTGAGAGATGGCAATTTTCCGCAAGGATCATTCTCCAGGCTGCACATCTTGCGCAAACAAGGAAAAGACTTGAAATGCGTGCAACTTTAAACTTGCAGCATCCTCCCGGAGTCGATACCTCATGAACGCACCGTTACCCGAAGCCATCCGCAAGGCCCTGGAAACCGTCACGCTCGATGACAAATACAGCCTCGAGCATGGCCGCGCGTTCATGAGCGGCGTGCAGGCGCTGGTGCGGCTGCCGATGTTGCAGAAGAAGCGCGATACATTGGCCGGGCTCAATACCGGCGGTTTCATCAGCGGCTATCGCGGGTCCCCACTCGGCGGTTACGACCAATCGTTGTGGCAGGCGAAGAAGCACCTGGCCGCGCAGAACATCGTTTTCCAGCCGGGGGTCAACGAAGAGCTCGCCGCCACCGCGGTTTGGGGCTCGCAGCAGCTCGACCTGTATCCGCAGACCCGCAAGGTCGACGGTGTTTTCGGCATCTGGTACGGCAAGGGTCCGGGGGTCGATCGTTGTTCGGACGTGTTCAAACACGCCAACATGGCCGGAACCGCCAAGCACGGCGGCGTGATCGCGCTGGCCGGCGATGATCACATTGCGAAGAGCAGCACCGCAGCCCACCAGAGCGACCACATCTTCAAGGCCTGTGGAACGCCGGTCTTCTTTCCGTCCAGCGTGCAGGACATCCTGGACATGGGCTTGCATGCGTTTGCCATGAGCCGCTTCGCCGGTGTCTGGTCCGGCATGAAGACGATTCAGGAGATCGTCGAATCGTCGAGCAGCGTTTCTGTCAACCCGGATCGGGTCAACATCGTATTACCCGAAGACTTCCAGATGCCGCCCGGCGGCCTGCACATCCGCTGGCCCGATGCGCCGCTGGAGCAGGAAGCGCGGCTGATGGATCACAAGTGGTATGCGGCGCTGGCTTATGTGCGCGCCAACAAGCTGAACCACAACGTGATTGCGGGCTCGAACGATCGCTTCGGACTGATCGCCAGCGGCAAGGCCTTCAATGACACCCGCCAGGCGCTCCAGGACCTGGGGCTCGACGACGACCGCTGCCGTGCGCTGGGCATCCGCTTGCACAAGGTGAACGTCGTCTGGCCGCTGGAAGCGACCATCACGCGAGACTTCGCCGAAGGCCTGCAGGAAATCCTGGTGGTCGAGGAAAAGCGCCAGGTCATCGAATACCAGCTGAAGGAAGAGCTCTACAACTGGCGCGCCGATGTACGGCCGACGGTACTCGGCAAGTTCGACGAAGCGCCCGGCGACGAATCCGGCGGCGAGTGGTCGCAGCCGAACCCCGGCGCCAACTGGCTGCTGCGTGCACAGGCCGATCTGACGCCGGCATTGATTGCACGGGCCATCGCCAAACGCCTGAGGAAACTCGGCGTCGATGCGGATGCAACTGCGTCGATCGACGCCCACATCGCCTTGCTGGACGCCAAGCAGCGCAGCCAGCAGACCCTGGAGCTCGGTGGCAACGCCACGGACGGCGAGCGCACGCCCTGGTTCTGCAGCGGCTGCCCCCACAATACCAGCACCAAGGTGCCGGAAGGCTCCCGCGCGGTGGCCGGAATCGGCTGCCATTACATGGCGGTCTGGATGGACCGCAGCACTGTCACGTTCAGCCAGATGGGTGGCGAAGGCGTCAGCTGGATCGGCCAGGCGCCGTTCACCACCGAGCAGCACATCTTTGCCAACCTCGGCGACGGCACTTATTACCACTCCGGCCTGCTCGCGGTGCGGCAGAGCATCGCCGCGGGCGTCAACATCACCTACAAGATCCTGTTCAACGATGCGGTAGCGATGACCGGTGGCCAACCGGTCGACGGCACGATGCGCGTGCCGGAGATGACACGCGAACTCGACGCCGAGGGGGCGAAAAAGATCGTCGTCGTGACCGACGAACCGGAAAAATACGACGACCTGAAGTCGCGGCTGGCCGCCGGGGTCACGGTTCACCACCGCGATGACCTCGACACGATCCAGAAGCAGTTGCGCGAGCTGCCCGGTTGCAGCGTGATCATCTACGACCAGACCTGTGCCACCGAAAAGCGACGCCGTCGCAAGCGCGGAACGATGGTCGAGCCGAACAAGCGGGTCGTCATCAACGAGCTGGTCTGCGAAGGCTGCGGCGACTGCTCGGAACAGAGCAACTGCCTGAGCGTCGAGCCGGTGGAAACCGAATTCGGCCGCAAGCGCCGCATCAACCAGAACAGCTGCAACAAGGACTACTCCTGCCTGAAGGGTTTCTGCCCGAGCTTCGTCACGGTCGAAGGCGGCCAGCTGAAATCGGCCAAGAAGAAGTCCGGTGACCGGCCTGATCCTTTCAGCCTGCCGGAACTGCCCGAGCCGATGCTGCCGCTGGCTGAAAAGCCGTGGGGCATCGTCGTCGCCGGCGTTGGCGGAACCGGCGTGATCACGATCGGCCAACTGCTCGGCATGGCCGCGCACCTCGAGGGCAAGGGCATCGCCACGCAGGATTCGGCCGGACTGGCGCAGAAAGGCGGCGCGACCTGGAGTCACATCCAGATCGCCAACCGCAGCGATGCGATCCACACCACCAAGGTCGGCACCGGCGAAGCCGACCTGGTGATCGCCTGCGATCCGATCGTCGCCGCCAACAAGGCCACGCTCACCGTGCTGCGCGAACAACGCACCTATGTCGCACTCAACAACCACAGCACGCCGACCGCGGCCTTCGTTCACAACCCCGATTGGCAATCGCCGGCCAGCCGTTGCGAGGCACTTGTTTCGGCGTCAGTCGGTCCCGGTCAACTCGGCGCTTTCGATGCGGATCGGCTTGCGGTCGCATTGCTCGGAGACTCGCTGTACACCAATCCGCTGCTGCTCGGCTTCGCGTGGCAGAAAGGCAAGCTGCCGTTGAGCCTGGCCGCACTGATGCGAGCGATCGAACTCAACGGCGTGCAAGTCGACAACAACAAGGCGGCTTTTGCCTGGGGCCGCCGGGCGGCCGAGGATCTGGCATCGGTGCAAGCCGTCGTGAACGCTCAGCGCGGCGCCACGCAGGTGATCCAGATGGTGATGAAGCCCAGCCTCGATCAGGTGGTCAAGACCCGGATCGAGTTCCTCACCGCCTACCAGGATGCCGGCTACGCCGAACAATACCGCAGCTTCGTCGACAAGGTGCGCGTTGCCGAGGCACGCATCTCGAACAAAGAAGGTCTCAGCGAGGCAGTGGCTCGTTATCTGTTCAAGCTGATGGCCTACAAGGACGAATACGAGGTGGCTCGCCTGCACACAGACACCCGCTTCACCGACCGAATCGCCGAACAGTTCGAAGGCGATTACAAGCTGGTGCATCACCTGGCGCCGCCGCTGCTCGGCAAGACCGACGCGAATGGCCAACCAGTCAAGCAGGCGTTTGGTCCGTGGATGCGCAGTGCCTTCGGCGTGTTGGCCAAGCTGAAGGGTCTGCGCGGTGGCGCGCTAGATATCTTCGGCCGCACCGAAGAACGGCGCACCGAGCGGGCACTGATCGACGAATACCGCAGCACCATCGCCGAGCTGCTCGCCACGCTGAACGCAGACAACCGTGCCGAGGCGGCCGAAATCGCTCGGCTGCCCGAGCAGATCCGCGGCTACGGACACGTCAAGGCACGCCATCTTGCAGCGGTGCGTCCGAAATGGGCGGCGTTGATGGCGAAATGGCGCGAGCCCGCAGCGAGGCAGGCCGCTTGAAACCCCTCGGGCAGCAATCGCGGCTGAAAGATTGGCGAAGCCCTCGAAACCGTCCGGGCATGGCGTGGATGTAAGAATGGACCAAACAATCCCACTTACTGCCTACCTACTGCCTGACCGGCGCGGCCGCAGGCCGCGCGGCAAACCCGACATCGCCCATGCACGCCACCCTGCCACTGCTCGTCAAGACCGATTTTCCTGCGCTGCGCCGCGAACGGCTGCAGACGCTGCAGGTCAATCTTGGCTACAAGTGCAATCAGAGCTGCCTGCATTGCCACGTCAACGCCGGCCCGAATCGCACCGAAATGATGGACGGCGAAACCGTCGATCTGGTCATCGAGGTACTGCACAGGCGGGCGATCCATTCCCTCGATCTGACCGGCGGCGCGCCGGAACTTAACGAGCATTTTCGCCGCCTCGTCGTGGCCGCCCGACAGCTTGGCGTGCAAGTGATAGACCGCTGCAACCTGACGATCCTGTTGGAACCCGGCCAAGAGAACCTGGCCGAGTTTCTGGCCGACAACGAAGTCGAGATCACGGCCTCGCTACCTTGTTATACCTTCGAGCGGGTTGATCGCCAGCGCGGTGACGGCGTCTTCGATCGCAGCATCTCGGCTCTGCAGAAGCTCAATGCGCTGGGCTACGGCGACCCGGACGTGCCGTTGCTGCTGAACCTGGTCTACAACCCGCAAGGCGCCGCGCTGCCGCCCGGCCAGGTCGAACTCGAAGCCGACTACAAGCGCGAGCTTGACCAGCACTTCGGCATTCGCTTCAACCAGTTGTTCGCGCTGGCCAACATGCCGATCCAGCGCTTCGGCAGCACGCTGATTTCGAAGGGTGAATTCAAGCCCTACATGCAGCTGCTGAAAGACGCATACCGCCCCGAAAATCTTGCCACCGTGATGTGCCGGTCGATGGTCAGTGTCGATTGGCAAGGCCATCTGTACGATTGCGATTTCAACCAGATGCTGGCGCT
>JBBRID010000209.1:0-7268 GCA_038221635.1 Burkholderiales bacterium | reverse complement strand
TGCTCGTGCTCGCGTTCGACAGTCTCGAAAAGGCACAGCGCTACTACCTCGGACTCTCTTGCAGAGCTCGAAGACAACTCGCACCTCGTCCTTGCTACACAGGATGACGGTTCGGTGCATATGCTGCTGCCCCGTCTGTCCCCTCCGATAGAGTCCGAGGTAGTAGCGCTGTGCCTTTTCGAGACTGTCGAACGCGAGCACGAGCACGTCCGGCCGATAGTCTTCGAAGTCAGCCACGGCCAAGTCCGGATTCGTCGAGGCGCGGAGATGCTCGAAGTCGTTCTTCAGCTGGCGCAGTATCTGCTGCGAATCGTCAACGTTGTCGGTGGCAACCAAGATCCGCGCCGTTGCTGTCAACACTTTCATGGTTGCACCAGTCCCGCGCGTCGCGCCTGCCATTGATCCAGCCACTCTGGAATGCGCTCGGCATGCATCGGCCGCGCGATGAGGTAGCCCTGGGCGAGATCGCAGCCGAGCTCGCGCAGCAGCTGCCAGTCCTCTTCGGACTCGACTCCCTCGGCAACCGACTGCATGCCCAGGCCCTTGGCAATGCCGATGCTGCCTTCAAGTATCGGTCGGATGACCTGGTTGCTGCGGGCGCCATGGACAAAGCTGCGGTCGACCTTGAGTTCGGTGAACGGTACGTTGCGCAACTGCGCCAACGACGAGTGGCCGGTACCGAAGTCGTCGATCGACAGGCCGAATCGTTGCATGCGCAGCCGGGCCAGACTCTCCAGCGGTACCGGCGACGATGAGATCAACCGGCTCTCGGTCAATTCGAATGTCAGGTCTACTGGTGACGACCAGCTGTTGGCGACGATGCCGACGACCCGACGCACAAAATCCGCGTTGTGCAGATTCTCTACCGAGATGTTGACGGACATGTGCACTCGCAGTCCGAGGCCCCTCCAGCGCACTTGTTGATCGATCGCTTCGCGCAGCACCCAGTCGGTCAGCGGGTCGATCGCACCGCAATCCTCAGCCACTGCGATGAAGGCATCCGGATACACCAGACCCCGTTTCGGATGCTCCCAGCGCACGAGCGCCTCGGTGCCAACCCACTCGCCAGTGCGCAGGTCGACCTTCGGTTGATAATGCAGCACCCATTGCTGCTGCGCGTTGGCGGCGTGAACCTCATCCGCTGTGAACAAGGCCACCTGCCGGGGCGCCAACGCGGGCGTGGCGGGCTGCCAGGTGCGGATCAAGGCATCGAGGGCCACGCGCTTGGCAGGTTTTTCGATGGAGCCGAGGATCACCAGCCGGTCCCCGAGCAGCCGCTGCACCGTGTGCATGATGCGAGGGTCCTCGCCGCTCAACAGAATCACGTTGCCGCGGAACTCGGCTGCCGCCAAGGCCTGCAGGAACGCGATCCCGTCGGTGCCAGGCATGTTGAGGTCGCAGATGATCACGTCTACCGCGTTCGGATCCTGTCGCAGGCGAGCCAGTGCTGCCTCCGCGCTGGCGGCGGTTCCGATCATCGGATAACCCATGCTGCGCAGCATGCGCGACTGCATGCCGAGCATGAAGGGATCGTCATCCAGCAGGAGCAGACTGGGTTGGGTGCGCGTGGGCACGCCGCAAGGGCCAGAACGTTCGACCTCATCCAGCTCGGCAGGCAAGGTGTCGGGGAGCTCGGCCCACATGTCAGTCTCGCTCATCGTGATGCCAAATAGTCCAAAACCGCCCGACACTCTGCGTGGAACTGCGGCGCCAGAACGCGCACATCTTTTACTCTGCCGGCCTGGGCGGCTTCTTCCACCTCTTTGCAAAGTTCCCCCAGGCGCTCGGCTCCTATGGTGCGCGCTGCCGATTTCAGCTTGTGCGCGGCATCGGCGACAGCGTGCATTCCGTCACTTTTCAGGGCCAGATCGAATTCGTCGACAGACAAGGTGGTACTGTGCCGAAACGCCACGAGAACCTCCTCGATGACAACGGGGTCGTCACCCATGAATCCGGCGAGTATCGTCAAGTCGACCGGGGCTGCAACCACAGCCGCTGTTGACGGCAGCGGGGACGAGATTGATGTCGTTGGATCGAGCCAGGTGGCCATCGCCGCGCGCAGCAGCGGCAATCGAACCGGCTTGATCAGGTAAGCATCCATGCCCGCGGCGAGACAGCGCAACTCCTCTGCACCCAGGCCATTGGCGGTCAGCGCGATGATCGGCAGACGGCGCCCGGGGCGCTCTTCTGAGCGGATCGCAGCGGTCAATTCGTAACCGTCCATGACAGGCATGTGCAGGTCGGTGAGCAACAGGCCGTAGTCGCCACCGCGCCAGCGATCGAGCGCTTCCAGGCCGTTGTTGCAAACTTCGCCGGCAAGTCCGAGCAGACGCAATTGATGCCCGATCACTGCACGGTTGGCTTCGTTATCTTCGGCGACGAGGACCCGCAAGTTCCGAGATTGAACCGGAGGTAACGCCAGGGGGGGCGCAACTCTCGAAACAGGGCGCTGATCATGGTCCGCCGAGGCAGTCTGGGCGTCCTGGGCTGCCACAATCAACGCTTCGAACAGCGTGCTACGGCTGAGCGCGTCGGCGTCAAGGGACAAGGCGTCGTTCGATTCCCTGCGGGGACTGCGGCGTCCGCCTTGCCCGAGAACCACGAATCGCGTCTGCGCCGCGGCGCTGCTCGGCGCCATGGTGCGCAAGGCGTCCAGGGAAGATGCTGCCTGATCGGGCAGCACAAGCCACAGCGAAAGCCCATCAACTGGCGTTGCCGCAGCCGCGGCGGCCAGATCTGGCATCTTGACAACGCTCCAGCCCGAGTGGCGCAAGGTGCATGCGAGGTCGTCGGCAAGCGACTGTTCGCTGCCCACGATGCAGCAACGCATCGTGCCGACCGGCATTCCGAAGGCCCAGACAGATGGCGCTGGCGCTGTGGCCGTGGTCTTGAATGGCAGACGCACGGTGAAGGTCGAACCTTGCCTCGGTGTGCTGCGAACCGTGATGTGTCCCTTCATCAGCGATACCAGCGTATGGCAGATCGCCAGGCCCAGTCCCGTGCCACCGAAGCGTCGGGTGGTCGACGCGTCGGCCTGCGTGAACGGCGTGAAGAGCCGAGATTGCGTGACTTCATCCATGCCGACGCCGTTGTCCGTGATGACGAGATCCACCGTGAAATCATCCGCCCTGTCGCTGGATGCTTCTTTCACCGTATCGGCAACACGGAGTGCGCGAACCGATACCCTTCCCGGTACATCGCTCCCGCTGCAGAACTTGATGGCGTTGCCGACGAGGTTGGTCACGACTTGCCGAAATCGTCCTTCGTCGCCGATAGCTGCGCCTGGAATGGTCGGATCGATGAAAAGGGCGAGGCGCACCCCTCGCTTCTGGGCCATCGGCGCCAACAGCGCGCATGCTCGCTCGATCACGACGCCAGGGTCGATTGGCTCCGCAGCAATGCTCAATTTGCCGGCTTCGATCTTCGAGAAGTCCAGAATGTCGTCGATGATGGAGAGCAGCGAAATCGCCGACTCCTGGACCAGGTCGACCATCTCGTCCTGCGGACCGTTCAGGTTCGTCTGCTGCAGCACATCGATCATCCCGATGACGCCGTTCATTGGCGTGCGAATCTCATGACTCATGGCAGCCAGGAACGCGGACTTCGCCTGGTTGGCGCGATCCGCATCCTCGCGCGCCTGACTCAGTTGTGCAGTGCGCGCCTGAACGCGACTCTCGAGCTCCGCATTCAACTCGACCAATGCCAACTGGTCCCGCTTGCTTTCAGTGATGTCCTTGCCGATGCTGGCCGAGCCAATGACCTGGCCGTCGGCCGAGAGCAACATGGAACTGCTCCAGTGGATCGTCCTGCGCTGGCCGGTGCGGGTCACGATTTCGTTCTCGCGCTCCCAGGATTGAATCGAGCGGGCAAGAATCCCGGTGAACCGCTGCGTCGCGGTGACCGGATCCTCGCGCAGGAAGACCACGAACCAGTTGCGTCCGATGACCTCGTCTCGCTGCCAGCCGGTCAGGCTGAGCAGGTAGTCGTTGCAGTAGGTGATGCGTCCTTCGAGATCGAGCATCACTGACAGGAGATGAACTGCTCGCAGCAGGTCGGTGAAACGTCGCTCGCTGTTCTGTAGCGCCTCTTTGCTTGCAACAATGTCGAGCTTGGCCAGTATGAGGTCGTCGATGTCGGTGCAGGTGCCGATCCACTTGATGCAGTTGCCCGCCGCATCCAGCTGCGCCACGCCGCGCATCAGCCACCAGCGGTACACGCCATCGACGCGGCGCAGGCGGGTTTGGGTTTCGAGCACGCCAAGTACCGCCTTGGCTTGCTGCCAATCACGCAGCAAGCCTTGTTGGTCATCGGCGTGGACGGCCTGGGTCCAACCCCTGCCCAGACTCTCCTCGAGGCTGAGTCCGGTGTAGTCGATCCACTGCTGGTTGGAATAGATGTTCGACCCGTCGGCATCCGTCATCCAGACGAGCTGCGGCATGGCCTCGGTCAGCGTGCGGATTTCATCCCGACTCGTGCGCAAGGCGACCTCCGCCTCATGGCGCTCGGTGATGTCACGCTCGATCGAGACGAAATGCGAGCAGGCCTCGCCTGCGAATGCGACCGGAACGATGTCCATCTCGATCCAGTATGGCCGCCCCAGTTTGGTGTAGTTCAGGAGCTTGGAATGCACCGGCTCGAACCGTGCGAGCGCAGCATGAATGCGATCGAGTTCTGCTCGGTCGGTCAATTCGCCCTGCAGCATGCGTGGCGATCTTCCGATCACGTCGTTGCGTTGGAATCCCGTGATGCGTGTGAACGCCTCGTTGACGTATTGGATTCGTGGCCCCGGATCGTCCAGCGGCGCTGCTTCAGTGATGAGCACCATGTCGCTCAGACGCGCGATGCTGACCTCGAGCAGTTCGAGGCGCTGCCTGTCGACACGGGCTTCGGAAATGTCGCGGAAGTAGATCGCGAGGCCCTGCGACGACGGGAAGGCTGTGATGGAGAACCATCTGCTCAGGCGTTCGCTGTGATGCTCGAACTGAACCGGCAACTCGCCGGAGATGGCGCTGCGCACTTGATCCTCGAAAGCGCTCCCCACCAACTGCGGAAGCTCTGTCCAGAGGTGGCAGCCCAGCAGCGGTCGGTCCGGTCCTCCGAACAGGCTGTGGGCATGAGGATTGACGTAAGTGAACCGCCAATCGCGGTCCAGCGTGCAGAACGCGTCGGTAATGCTTTCGAGCGTCACGCGCAGACGTTCGGCCACCTCAAAGGCAGCGCGCTCGTTCTGCTTGCGACTCGAGATGTCTTGAAACGCGCCCTGGATGCGCACGATGGCGCCGTGCACATCGCGCTCTGCCTGGCCGATGGTGCGCGCCCAGATCCTGCGGCCGCTGGCGGTGATTTTCTCGAGTTCGAGGTCGTAGGGCGTTCCGTCGTGGATGCAGCGCTCGACCGCTTCGTGGATGATGCCCTGGTGTTCAGGGACAAAGTATTCGAGGCCCGCAGCCAGCGAAGGTGAATAACCTGCCGGCTGGTCATGAATCGCTGCCACCACATCCGACCAGACCAGCTTGCGCTCGACCACGTCAATCGTCCAGCCGCCGACCAAGGCAACCCTACCGGCAATCTCGACCAGCGCGCTGGCGCGCCGCAGCGCTTCCACGGCGGCATTGCGTTCGGAGACGTCCTCGCAGATCTCGATGAGGTGCAGTGGCGTGTGGTCCCTGCCGTGGACCACTGAGAGGCTGCCGCGAACGCCGACGACCTCGCTGCCATTGCGAACGAACCGCTTCTCCCAGAAGGCCGCGTCCGCGTTGTTCCCCAGCACGCTCGCCATGTGCTTGCGACTTTCGATTCGATCGTCGACGTGGGTAATCGACAATGAATCAGTCTGGCGCAATTCGGCCAGGGTGCGCCCAACCATGTGGCAGTACGCCGCATTGGCTTCCACGAAGCGGCCGTCTGGCGTCATCAGCGCCACACCCCAGGGGACCGTGGCGAATGCAGATGCCAGCGACTGGCGGGAGGATTCGACCTCCGAGTTGTATTCGTGTTCCAAGCCCATTCAGTTGGCCGTTCCTTTCGGCAGAAAAGGATCTGACTGCATCCAGTATCCACGATCCTCCAAAGAAGTTTTGCACTTGAAGGTCCGTGTGCTGTCGCACAATTGTGAAGAGGCAGTTCCACTCTGGCCTTGGACCACCAACAGTGCTGCTGGAAGCTGGCGCTGTCTGTGCGGCAGCGCACCCATCATTCAAGGTTTCGGGGTGATTCTGCAAAGAGGCGAGCGCGTCCACTGTTCGGCAGCGTACAGCGCATGAGCGACTGCCCCCTTGCAGGGGGCTTTCTCGCAACGCCGAACACGCTGGCCACTCACCAAAGACATGCACGAAAAGATCAGAGAAATCGCTGGCACACTGTAGGGGGGCAATTACCCCGCTTGTGCTCGAGCATGCCGAGGGTGAGATGACGAAGTCTGCCGATGATTCTTCTCTGCCCCTGAGCGAAAGCGCACGTCACCGGCTGATACTGACCCAGGCCACGTTGCTGGACGCTATTTTGGCGTGCGCTGCCGTGATTGATGAAGAAGGCGTGATTCTGGCTATCAACCGGAACTGGACTGAGGCTGTGCGCTCCGGCGTTTCCTGGCCTCCGACGGCAACGACAGGAGACAACTACCTGTCGCTGTGCGAGTCGCCCGCAGGTGAGATGGGTGACGAGGGCCGGCAGGCCGCACTCGGAATCCGTTCGGTACTGGAAGGCGCAGCGGCGAATTTCTCGTTCGAGTATGTCAGCCAGGATCCGCGGGGAGCTCACCGGTGCCGGATGCGGGTGACGCCGGTCGGTGAAACTGGACTGGGCGCGCTGATCTTGCACATCGACATCGCCAGGCAGCCTGAAGCCGAGCAACCGGCACTCCTCACGGCTGACCTGCAACGACAGCGCGTCCGAGAGAATCGACTGCTTCGCACACTCATCGACGAGCTGCCCGACGTGATCTACGCATTGGACGCCAACGGTGCGTTCATGCTGTGCAATCGCGCGACGCTGCAGGAGTTCGGCGTCGATCGAGAGCGCGATCTGGCCGGCAAAACGGTGTTCGACCTGATGACGCCTGCCGCGGCCGAGCGCGCAGATGCAGAGAATCGTCGTGTGATGGCCGGTCTACCGATGCTGGATCGCGAGGAGCGTCACATCGACCGCGCGGGCGTGTGGCAGTGGAGGAGATCGACCAAGGTGGCGTTGCGCGATGCCGAGAACGGCGTCGTCGGTATGGTCGGGATCGATCGCAATATCACCGAACGCAAACGAGAACAGCAAGAATC
>JBBRID010000208.1:0-7282 GCA_038221635.1 Burkholderiales bacterium | reverse complement strand
GGCAACATCGAGCCGATCGGGGGCGTCGAATGCAGCCGGATCGCGGTTGGCCGCGCCGATCGCCAACGTCAGAAAGCTGCCGACCGGAATCGGGACGTTGCCGATGGTCATCGATGCGGTGGTCAGTCGGTTGTTAAGTTGCAGCGGGCTCTGGAAGCGCAGCAGTTCCTCGACTGCCGTCGGCATCAGCGAGGCATCGGCCACCAGCCGCTCGAGCTGGTCACGCTGCGTGATCAACGCGTGCATGCCGTTGCCGATCAGGTTGCTGGTCGTCTCGTGGCCGGCATTCAGCAGGAAGATGCAGTTGTGCAGCAGTTCGGCCTCGCTGAATTGTTCGCCGCCGTCGCCTCGGATCAACCGCGTGAGCACGTCGGCATCGGGATCGCCGGGATGTTGCCGGCGGTCGGCCACGAGTTCGCGCAGCAACTGCAGGAAATCGGTGGTCGCCGCATTGGCCCTGTCCAGCACCGCGGCCGAAGGCGCCGGCTCGAGCGCCGAAAGAATTGCCAGTGACCATTCCCGCAACTGACCCCGATCGGCGGGCGGAATCGCCAGCAGGTTGCCGATTACGTCGACCGGTATCGCGGCCGCGAAATGGGCAATCAGGTCAGGCGCAGACTGATCGGCCAGATTGTCGAGCAGCGTGCCGACAAGCGACACCAATCCGGGCTCCATGCGGGCAATTGCGCGTTGGTTCAGCGCCCCCATCAGCAGCCGGCGCACGCGGCTGTGCAGTGGCGGATCGCTGAACACCAGACTGGTCGTGTGGTGTTCGTAGATCGGTGTGCCGGCACCCATTCGCGGCGCGAATTCGCGCTGCTTGTCGGAGCTGACATCGGCGCTGCGATAGATGGTCTCGATGTCCCCATGCCGGGTCAGCAGATAAGAGCCGGCGCCGAGCGCATGCACCGGATCGTGCTGGCGCAAGGCGGCGTAGACGGGATAGGGGTCGTCGACGAATCCCGGCGGCGGATCAGTCAGGCGAAAGTCGCGGGCGGCGGCTGCATCCATGGGTTCAGTCTATGCGACGCAGGGCTGCTGCGGCCTGCTTCGGTCCGTCTGCCGGTATGCTGAGAAACCCGGATTCAATGCCTGTGGCCTTACCTTTCTTTACGGCCCGCTCATGGATGCTTCACCCCACGCTCGCATCATTGCTTCACGGTCAGGGCGTTGGGCCCGGACTGGATACTCCACAGCAAGCCTTTGAGGAATACCCCATGTCCCAGAAATTTTCCCTTGCCGGCCTGTCGGCCAGCCGCCCCACGATGCGCACGCTGGTCGGTGGTTTGCTGATTGCCGCGGCTGTCGTTTCGGCACAGCCGAGTTTTGCCGAGGGCTTCGGCCATCACCGCGGCGGCGGCGGCGAGCATGGCGAAATGATGGGCGGCGGCCGCCACATGGGCCGCATGCTCATCGCTGTCGATGCGACCGATGCCCAGCGTGCCCAGATCCAGCAGATCCACGAGGCTGCCGCAGCCGATATGAAACCGCTGCGCGAAGCCGGACGCGGCCTGCGCGAACGCGCCCGCCAGTTGATGGTGTCGCCGAATGCGGTCGACCGTGGTGCTGCCGAAACGCTGCGCCTGGAGACCATGGCTTTGCAAGACAAGGTCAGCAAGCGCAGGCTCGACGCCATGCTGGCGGTTGCCGACGTGCTGACGCCGCAGCAGCGCGCCAAGCTCGGTGAAATGATGGCCAAGCGTGGCGATCGCAATCACGATCGCATGAAGCGCCACCATGGAGACGCCGCATCGAAGTCCTGATCGGCAACGCAGTCTGGCGGCATGCTGCCGCCGGACCCCTGCCGAAACCGGCCGCTGCAGTCCAAACGTTGACTGCGGCGGTCGTATCCTTTCAGGTTTTTGACGTTGAAGTGGAAGAACAGCCATGAGCTCACGCGTGTTGATGATCGATGACGATGTCCGCCTGTCGACCATGGTGTCCGACTACCTGCGGGCGGCCGGTTTCGAAGTCGAATCTGCCGCATCGCTTGCTCAGGGCCGCGCCGCACTGGCTGCCGGGTCGTTCGATGCGGTGCTGCTCGATCTGATGCTGCCCGATGGCGACGGACTTGATTTGTGCCGTGAACTGCGTGCCAGCCAGCGCACCCGCAACATTCCCCTGTTGATGTTGACGGCACGCGGCGAACCGCTCGATCGCATCGTCGGCCTGGAACTCGGCGCCGACGATTACCTGCCCAAACCCTTCGAGCCACGCGAGCTGCTGGCGCGTGTCAAGGCCTTGCTGCGCCGCGCCACGCCGCAGCCGATGGGCGATGAAATGCTGCGGTTCGGTCGACTCGAAATCGATCTCGGCGCGCGCGTTGCGCGGCTCGATGGCCAAGCCTGCGATCTGACCGGCCACCAGTTCGAGTTGCTGGTGGTGCTGGCGCAAAGCCCGGGTCGCGTGTTGTCGCGCGACCAAATCATGGACTCGTTGAAAGGCCATCCGCTGGAGGCCTTCGATCGCTCGATCGACGTGCACATCTCGCGCATCCGCGCCGTCATCGAAGACGACCCCAAGGCACCACGCCGCGTGTTGACGGTGCGCGGTGCCGGCTACGTGTTCGCGAAAAAACAGGACGCCGAAGTGGCGCACTGAGCGCCGTCCGCAGGCGCCGACTCGAGCGTGAAATTCCCGACCATGAAGACGCTGACGCTGCGCATCTACCTGACGGTGGTCGCTGTGCTGCTGCTGTTTGCCGCGGTATCCGGCTGGCTGTTCCAGCGTCACATGGACGACGAACGGGTGCGCGCCGAATCGATCGTGTCCGACCGCATGGCGGCGTGGGGCGATCTGTTGCAACGCTCCTTGCCGGGCGTTGCTGCGCCGGGCGCTGAGCAATCTGCCGCGCTGAATGATTGGTCGCAACGCCTGCGCATGCCGATGGCGCTCGACGACGAAAAAGGCCGGCGGATCGCCGAATCAGACCTGTTCACCCGGTTCGAATCTGCGCCGAAGGCCCGCTCGTTTGCGCTGAAGCTCGACGACGGACGAACCTTGGTGGTGATTCGCCCGGGGCGCCGCCGTGCGACGCAGGCCAGTGGTGACGACGCGCGGGCGTGGGCCGGTACGCGGGGGCATAGTGACGGCACGGCCGGGCCGGGCGGGCGCGGCGGTCCGGCACCGGAGGAGTACAGCATGTTGCCGCGAGGCATTGGCTGGCTGGTGCTGTTGGTCGTGTTGTTCTTCGCGGTGGCCGGCGCGGCCTGGCCGGTTGCCCGCGCATTGACGCGCCGGCTGGCGGCGCTGAAGCTCGGTGTCGAACGGTTTGGCTCCGGGCAACTGAGCCACCGGGTCGAGGTCTGCGGGCAGGATGAAGTTGCCGCTGTGGCCAGCAGTTTCAATCAGGCAGCGGCTCGGATCGAGGCATTGGTCCGCTCGCACCAGAGCCTGCTGGCCAATGCCAGCCACGAACTGCGTTCACCACTGGCGCGGATGAAGATGGCGATCGAGATGCTAGACGACGCGCCGGTCGAGCAACGCTACGCGCTGAAGCACGAGATCGATACCGACATTGCGGAACTGGATGCGCTGGTCGAGGAAGTTCTGCTGGCCAGTCGGCTCGATGGCGCTGCCGACATGGCGGCGCATGGGCCGGTCGATCTGCTGGCGATCGCCACCGATGAAGCGCGCCGCCTGCACGCGCAGGTCGAGGGTGATGCGCAGCAAGTGATCGGCGACGAACGCCTGTTGCGACGGGCTTTGCGAAACCTGCTGGAAAACGCCAAGCGTTACGGCGGCGACCAGATTCTGGTCAAGCTGGCCCGCAACGCTGGCCTGGTCGAGATCCAGGTCTGCGACCGCGGGCCCGGTGTTCCGGAGGCCTCGCGCGAGCGGATTTTCGAGGCCTTCTACCGGTTGCCGGGCCACGCCGAGCAGGCCGGCGGGGTCGGCCTCGGACTCAGCCTGGTGCGCCAGATCGCCGAGCGCCATGGCGGCTCGGTGCGTTGTGTTCCGCGTGATGGCGGCGGCAGCTGTTTCATCATTGCATTGCCGGCGTCGAATTGCTGATCCGCTGACGGAAAACCCACGCCATCAGCGCCGTCAGCCCGACCGCAGCCACCGCGAGCCCGCCGGTCGATGCGATCCAGAAGCCGCGTGCGCCATGCAGCGTGCCTGGCACCACGCCCCATGGGTCGAAGGCCAGCATGTAGCCGCCGCCGAGTCCGACACCCCACAACGCAATCACGAAGATGATCAATGGTGCAGTTGCAATGCGCCAGGCGCGCAGCACGAAGGCCGCGACGCCTTGCGCCGCATCGGCAAAGTGAAACGCCGCCACCCAGGCCAGCAGTGGCAACGCGGCCATGACGACACGTGGGTTGTCGGTATACAGCTGCAGGACAGCGTGTCGACCGAAAAAGATGGTGGCGCCCATCATGGCCGCAATGGCCATCCCGATGCGAACGCCGTGCCAGCCGATGCGCTGCGCAGCCAGCATATCGGCAGCGCCGATGCGCTGGGCCACCAGCGTTCCTGTGGCGTTGCCCAGCGCCAGCGGCATCATGAACATCAGCGCCACCAGGTTGGCCGCAATCTGGTGGCCAGCGACGGCGTCGGTTCCGAGACGTGAGATGAACAAGGCCATGAAACTGAAGCCGGTGACCTCGATCAGGATCGTCAAGCCCATCGGCACGCCGAGTCTCAGCTGGGTCAGCATGGCCTTGCGGTCGAGCGGCTGCAGGGCCCGGCGGCCGCGTGCAAACGGCGTCTCGAACGGTGCGTAGAAGCTGTCGTTGCGAAGCAGCCAGCCGGCAGCCAACAGCTGCATCCACATCGCGATGGCAGTGGCGATGCCACATCCGACAACGCCCAGCGATGGCACACCGATGGCCGGAATGCCGTTGACCAGCATCATCGACAGCGGAATCTTCAGCGCCAGGCCGGCGAGTTGCAGCGTCATCACTGCCTTGGGCCTGGACACCGCCGTGTTGAAGCCGCGAAATGCGGCAAACATCAGCGATGCCGGCAACGCGAACGCCAGCGCTCGCAAATAGCCACGCGCCTTCGCCGCTACCGCCGGCGTGGCCTGCGCCAAGGCGAGGAACGGCTCCGGAAAGATCAGCACCGTGCTGCCGAGCAGGCTCAACGCAATGGCCAGCCAGACGGCCTGATGCAACTGATGGCCCGCGTCGACCAGTTTGCGTGCCCCGAACAATTGCCCGCTAATCGGAGCGACTGCGATGACGACGCCCATCAATCCGATGAAGACGGTGATGTAGGCTGCAGCGCCAACGGCCAGTGCGGCCAGATCGGCCGCTGACTGGCGCGCGACCAGCAGCGTATCGATGGTGCCGAAGGCCACCACCGAAATCTGCCCGATGAAAACGGGCCAGGCGAGCGGCGCGATCAGCCGCGCGCTGTCGCGCCAGCCTGGCGGGGCAGGGGTTTGGGCGATCGGCGCCGTATCGGCCGCCGGCCCGTCGGGCTCGGCGGGTTGCAGGTTCATCGTGCGCCGTCGGCTCCGGCCTCAGGGAAGGTGGCCGGGTCGGGGTGATCGGCGCCACTGGCGCGGCGCGCGCGCTCGGCGTATCGATTGAATCGCCAGGCCGTACCCTCGCGGGTGATGCGCCGCCAGGTGGCCCGTTTTTCGGCCGGGCTCATCGATGGCCAGTGCTGCACCTCGGCAAAATACCGACCGCATCCCTTGCAGACATCGTCGCCCTGGCTGGTCGAGCAGATTGCGATGCAGGGCGCATCCGGTGTGGATGCGTACCAGAGCAACCAGGCGTCGAGTGCGCGTGGCGGCATCGTCTGCTCGTCGCATTCCGCTTCGCGGTAGTACACCATCAGCGCGTATATCTCGGCCAACGAACGAACCTCGGCACAGGCGCTGATGCCGTCGTGCGACGGATTGCGCGCGCGCCACCAGTTGATGGCCGCTTCGATATCGGTGATGTGGATTGCCGCCATCGATGGTTGGGGGGTGGCTCAGCTTTCCTGCGCCGCAACCAGCGCCGCCAGCGCAGCCTGCAGCGCGTCGGGATCGCTGCCGGGCGCCGGTGTGACAGGTGCCGCATCGAGTGCCGCCATGCCTTCGGTCTTCAAACGCTTGACCCAGGCGCCGGCTTCGCGGCCATCCGCCAAGCCATCGCTTTGCAGCAGCAGTTCGCCGTCGGCAGCGATCAACTTGAAAAAGAAACGGCCATCGCTCTCGCGGTATTGCTTGAAGCTGGGGAGGGCGTCCGGTTTCGCGCTGGGCGCCGCTTCTGCCTTCGGCAGGGCGGCCCGCATCGGCCGCAAGCCGACCGCGCGGCGCACGCTTTCGAGGAAGGGCTTGGCGACTGCTCGCGCCTTGCTGGCCCCGGCCTGCAATACCTCTTCGATCTGCTCGGGATGTGCCATCAGGGCTGCATAGTGGTCACGCAACGGGCCGATCTGGGTTTCGATCACGTCGACCAACTGCTGCTTCGCGGTACCCCAGCCCAGACCATCGCGCAGCTCGGCGCGGAACTGTTGTCGCTGCGACTCGGGCGCGAAAGCGTCGTAGATGGCGACCAGTGCGCTGCCTTCGGGATCCTTGGCTTCGCCCGGCGCGCGCGAGTCGGTGACGATGCGCGCGACCGCTTCCTTCAGTGCGCGAGCACCACCTTCGAACAGCGGGATGATGTTGTCGTAGCTTTTCGACATCTTCCGGCCGTCCAAGCCGGGCAGCAGGGCGACGGACTCTTCGATGTCGGCTTGGGGCAAGACGAACAGGTCGTGGCCCTGACCAAACAGGTGGTTGAAGCGCTGCGCGACATCGCGCGCCATCTCGATGTGTTGGGCTTGGTCGCGGCCGACCGGAACCCGGTGGGCGTTGAACAGCAAGATGTCGGCAGCCATCAGAATCGGGTAGCTGTACAGACCCATCGTGATGCCGGCGTCGGGATCCTCACCGGCTTCGAGGTTGGCGTCGAGCGCGGCCTTGTAGGCATGGGCACGGTTCATCTGCCCCTTGGCGGTGACGCAGGTCAGCAGCCAGGTCAGCTCGGGGGTTTCGGGTATGTCGCTCTGCCGGTAGAAGCACACACGCTGGGCATCCAGGCCTGCGGCCAGCCAGGTGGCCGCGATCTCCAGACGCGAGCGCTCGATGCGCTCTGGGTTGTCGCTTTTGATCAGCGCGTGATAGTCGGCCAGGAAAAAGAAGCTTTGTACATCGGCTTCGCGACTGGCCGCGATGGCGGGGCGGATCGCTCCGACGTAGTTGCCGAGGTGGGGCGTGCCGGTGGTGGTGATACCGGTCAGGACGCGTTGTTTCATGGGGGACTCGTCACGGGAAAAGAGGCAGGGCAGGGGC
>JBBRID010000207.1:0-7289 GCA_038221635.1 Burkholderiales bacterium | reverse complement strand
CTTGTCCTTCTGCCATAAGTGGCATCGATAAGCATTCCGCGGTCACGAGCTTCTTGAATCATGCGCTTGATCGGTGCAGATTCAGGACCCACAATGGCTATAATTCGATTGGCAGAAACGATATTACCAAATCCAACATTTATAAGCTTCATGCATCCACCAATCTGTTACTCAATATTCTGAACTTGCTCGCGGATCTGCTCGATCAACACTTTCATGTCCACCGAGACATGGGTGAGCTCCAGTGAGCCCGACTTGGAACCCAGCGTGTTGGCTTCGCGATGCAGCTCCTGAATCAGGAAGTCCAGGCGTTTGCCGACTTCGCCGCCGGTTTTCAGCAGACGGGCGATCTCTTCGAGGTGGGCGCGCAGCCGCGCCAGTTCTTCAGCCACGTCGATCCGAATCGCATAAGCCGCCGCCTCGTTCAACGCCCGCTCTTGCAATGCGGCTTGCGAAATGGTCTGCGCAGCCCCGGTGGACTCGAGGGCTTCGCGCCAGCGTTCGACGAACTTCAGCTGTTGACGCTTCACGGCCTCGGGCACCAGCGGCTCGGCCTGGTCGGCCAGTTCGCGCAGGCGCGCAACGCGCTCGAGCAGCACGGTGGTCAGCTTCTCGCCTTCACGCTGACGCGCTTGTCGCAAGCCTTCGATGGCTTGTTTTGCCGCTGACAGTGCTGCGTCGTCGAGGCGCTCGGTCGGGGCTGCACCCTTGCACCAGTGCAACACCTCGTTGACCGTCAACATCGGCGCTTTCGGCAACCACGAATGGACGCTGTCCTGCAGCTGGGCGAGCTTGCCCAACTGCGACGCCTGGGGTTGCGGCCAGGCCTGTTCCGATTCGCCGCGGGTCGACATTCGCAATTCGACCTTGCCTCGGCGCACGGAAGCTGTGATGAGTTCGCGAAGTGCAGGTTCGAGCGAACGCATTTCTTCCGGCAGGCGAAACGACAGGTCGAGAAACCGGCCGTTGACTGAACGAATCTCGACGCTCACCGATGCCCCGATCGGGTTTGCGGATGGTTCGGAAGAGGGCTTGCCGGCATCGGCTGCCGCAGCGGCCGAACCGGCGCCGTTGCTGGCGCTGGCGTAGCCGGTCATGCTGTAGACTGGCATGAAGTCTCGCGCAATAAAAAACTGATTATGTCAAAGCCCAAACCTGCCTCGTTGCCGGCTGGCACGGTGGTAGGCGGGTACCAAATCGTCAAGCGGCTGGCATCCGGCGGATTCGGCGTTGTTTATCTGGCCGAAGATGCCGAGCACCGGCTGGTTGCATTGAAGGAATATATCCCGGCATCGCTGGCCGAACGCTCGCCCGGCGAACTGGTTCCACGTGTGCAGCCCGACAAGCAACCTTTGTATCGGCTGGGCTTGAAAAGCTTTTTCGAGGAGGGCCGCTCGCTGGCTCAGATCTCGCACCCCAGCGTGGTCAGCGTGCTCAACTTCTTCCGCGAGAACGAAACCGTCTACATGGTGATGAACTACCTGCAGGGCGACACGCTGCAGGATTTCATCGTCACCGCGCGCGATCTCAAGCGCGACAAGGTTTTTCGCGAGTCGACGATCCGCTCGCTGTTCGACGAAATGCTGCGTGGCCTGCGCATCGTCCACCAGCACAAGATGCTGCACTTGGACATCAAGCCGGCCAACGTCTTCATCACCAACGACAACAAGGCTGTGTTGCTCGACTTCGGTGCCGCGCGCGAGGTGCTGAGCAAGCAGGGCGATTTCATTCGGCCGATGTACACGCCCGGCTTTGCCGCCCCCGAGATGTATCGGCGCGACGGCTCGCTCGGCCCGTGGACCGACATCTACGCGATCGGCGCCTGCCTGTATGCCTGCATGCAGGGTTATCCGCCATACGACGCGCCGCAGCGCATCGAGAAAGACCGTCTCGCCTTGAGCCTTTCGCGGCTGCGCAATGTCTACTCCGACAACCTGATCGAGGTCACCGAATGGTGCATGTCGCTCGATCCGCTGGCGCGTCCGCAAAGCGTTTTTGCGCTGCAGAAGGAACTGGGACGTGAGACCGAGCGTCGCTACACCAAGCTGAGCTTCAGTGAACGCCTGAAACTGGGTGTCGAGACGCTGACGACCAGCGCCAAGAGCTGACAGTCGAATGCGATTCAGCGTCTTTCAGATCAGCCGCAAGGGCGGCCGTGAAAAGAACGAGGACCGTGTCGGCTACAGCTATACGCGGCACAGTGGCCTGTTTGCTGTGGCCGATGGCATGGGCGGCCATCCCGAAGGCGAGGTGGCCGCGCAACTCGGGCTGCAGACCATCGCCGGGCGGTTCCAACGCGAGGCCAAACCGCGCATCGATGACCCCCAGGCCTTCCTGCACGAGGCCATCGTCGCCGGCCATCATCAACTGCAGAGATACGGGGAGCGCAGATCGATGCGTGACACGCCGCGGACCACGATGGTGGCCTGCGTGCTGCAGGACCGCGATGCTTACTGGGCGCATTGCGGTGATTCCCGCCTGTACCTGATTCGCGATGGGCGCCTGTTCGTGCGCACCCGCGACCATTCGATGGCCGAGCTCGAGCTGGCCAAACCGCCAGCCATGCGCGCCGAGCGGTTCAACCGCAACGTGCTGTTCACCTGCCTGGGCAGCCCGGGGCTGCCGGTGATCGATTTTGCCGGGCCGGTCGCCCTGCAACCACGCGATCGGCTGCTGTTGTGCTCCGACGGTTTGTGGGGCACGGTCGGCGATGTGCGGCTGGTCCAGGAGATGAGCGACGACGCCATCGACCGGGTCCTGCCACGCTTGGTCGACCTGGCTCTGCGCAACGGCGGCTCGCGCAGCGACAATGTCACTGCTCTGGCCGTCGAGTGGGAATCTGCCGACGAGCGCGAGGGCGATACCGTTCGCGGCGATTCCGACTTCGACCACGAGGCTACGATCCCCGCGATGCCGAGGCGCGATTTGCGTCAGCCTCGATCCTGAAGAAAGGTTGTTCCATGAGTTTTGTCCGCACGCAAGGGCGTGCACTCGATGTTTTGCGTCCGGTCACGCTGCAGCGCCGCTATACCCGCCATGCCGAAGGATCGGTGTTGGTGTCGTTCGGCGATACCAAGGTGTTGTGCACGGCCTCGGTCGAAGAGCGGGTGCCACCCCACAAACGCGGTAGCGGTGAGGGCTGGGTCACCGCCGAATACGGCATGTTGCCGCGCGCCACCCACACGCGCAGCGATCGCGAAGCGGCCCGCGGCAAGCAGAGTGGGCGCACGCAGGAGATCCAGCGCCTGATCGGCCGCTCGCTGCGCTGCGTATTCGATCTCGGCAAGCTCGGCGAGCGCACCATTTCGCTCGATTGCGATGTGCTGCAGGCCGATGGCGGAACCCGCACCGCTGCGATCACTGGTGCCTACGTGGCCGCACATGATGCGGTCAGCTGGTTGATAGCAGAAGGCAAATTAAGCGAATCGCCGATCCGCGGCGCGGTTGCGGCCGTTTCGGTCGGACTCCTCGACGGTTCGGCCCTGCTCGATCTGGAATACGTCGAAGATTCGGCCTGCGATACCGACATGAATGTCGTGATGACCGGCAGCGGCGGCTTTGTCGAAGTGCAAGGTACGGCGGAAGGCGCTGCATTCAGCCGCGAGCAGATGAATGAACTGCTGGCGCTGGCTGACCTGGGAATCCGACAGTTGATCGCGGCCCAGACGCGCGCGCTCGCCGAATGAGTCTGTGGCATGGCCGATGGGCGAGGGCGCCTCGATGAAACTCGTCCTCGCCTCCAACAACGCGCACAAGCTGGTCGAATTGAACAGCTTGCTGGCCGAGTTGTCGGTTGAACTGGTCAGTCAGGGCAGCCTGGGCATCGGCGAGGCCGAAGAGCCGCATCTGAGCTTTGTCGAAAACGCCCTGGCCAAGGCGCGCCATGCGGCCGCGCGCTCCGGCTTGCCGGCGCTCGCCGACGATTCGGGTTTGTGTGTCGACGCCTTGGGTGGCGCGCCCGGCGTGTTGTCGGCGCGTTATGCCGGCCTGTTCGGCCAGACCGGTGGCGACGCCGCCAACAACCGGATGCTGCTCGAGAAGATGGCCGGCCGGCAGCAGCGCTCGGCGCGGTTTGTCGGCGTGCTGGTCGCTGTGCGCACGGCAGACGATCCCGAGCCGCTGGTCGCGATGGGCCGCTGGCAAGGCCAACTGCTCGACGCGCCGCGTGGCGATAATGGCTTCGGCTACGACCCCTTGATGTGGATCGCAGAATTCGGCTGCAGCGTGGCCGAGCTGAGGGCCGAGGACAAGAACCGGCACAGTCACCGGGCTCGCGCAGCGGCGCAGCTGCGTGAGCTGATGCGAGAGGTCTGGCTTGACTGAGCAAACGCTGCCGTGGCCGCGCAAGGCGGACGGCATCACGGGGCCGGCATCAGGCAGCACGCCGTCCGATCCGGCTTCGCGACTGCTGCATTACATGCGGCCCGGCACGCTGAGCCTGAGCGCACTGCCGCCGTTGGCACTTTATGTGCACCTGCCGTGGTGCCTGAAAAAGTGTCCATATTGCGATTTCAATTCGCATGAGTGGGGTCCGCGCAGCGGCGGGCAGACTGCGTTGCCGCAGCAACGCTATCTAAATGCCTTGCGGGCCGACCTCGAGGCGTCGCTGCCGTTGATCTGGGGGCGGCGCGTGCACAGCATCTTCATCGGTGGCGGCACGCCAAGTCTGTTCGAGCCCGCATCGATCGACCAGTTGCTGGGCGATATTCGTGCCCGACTGATGCTGGAGCCCGACTGCGAAATCACGCTAGAGGCCAATCCCGGCACCTTCGAGCGCGATCGCTTTCGCGATTTCCGCGCCGCCGGGGTCAACCGGTTGTCGATCGGCGTGCAGAGTTTCGACGACGACAAGCTGCGCGCACTGGGCCGCGTGCACGACGCGGCGCAGGCGCGCGCCGCAGTCGAGGAAGCAGCAGCCTGTTTCGATACCTTCAACCTCGACCTGATGTATGCCTTGCCAGGGCAGACGTTGGCCGAATGTTCGGCCGATCTCGACCAGGCGCTGGCGTTCGAGCCGCCGCACTTGTCGATCTATCACCTGACGCTCGAGCCCAATACGCTGTTTGCCAAACATCCACCGTCTGGTGCGCAGGCCCTGCCGGACGACGACCTCGCTTTCGAGATGCTGGATCTGATCAGCGCGCGGACCGCCGCCGTAGGGCTCGAGCGCTACGAAGTGTCTGCGTTCGCGCGCAGCGGCCATCGCTGTGCGCACAACCTCAACTACTGGCAGTTCGGTGATTACCTCGGAATCGGCGCTGGCGCACACGGCAAGCTCAGTTTTGCGCACCGCATGATCCGCCAGGTTCGCTTCCGTGACCCGCTCGGCTACATGGACGCCGCACTGGCCGGCGCCGCCGTGGCGCAAGAAGAAGAAATCCCGCGCAGCGAGCTTGCGTTTGAATACATGCTGAATGCACTGCGCCTGAAGGAGGGATTCGCGCTGGCCGATTTCAGCGCACGCACCGGGCTGCCGCTGAGCGCTGTGAGCGTGGCGCTCGATGCCGCCGAGCAGCGCGGCCTGCTGGCGCGAGACTTCGAGCGAAGCTGGCCGACCGAGCGCGGTTTCGATTGGCTGAGTGACTTGCAGGCCTTGTTCCTGCCCCCGGACTGAGCGATGGAAAACACACCCTGTGCTGTGCTTGTCCCGCAGCTCAACTGCGGAGTTGGGGCAGTCGTAACCGTCAGTTCCCACATTGAAGGCCTGCTCTGCGCTGCTAGACTCCCGCAAGACTGGCTAAAGCCAGGCTAAAGCCCGCTTTCATCAGATGATTTCATATTCGTCGTTAACGGCAGCTGCGCAAGCTGAATCATCCGTGGAATCCGGCGTGGGGCCGCCGCATGAGGGGCTTGACCTGCAATCAGCGCTTCAGCTGCTGATCCAGTCGGGTCATGACTTGCCGAAGCAACTCGATGTCGGCTCGGTCGACTGGATGCAGGCCGTCATCGACGGCTTGTGTCAGCTTTCCAGCCGCGACGCGCTGACCGGGCTGTCGAATCGGCGTCAGTTCGAGCTGGCGCTGGCCCGCGAAGTAGACCGGGTGGCGCGAGCCGGCGAGCCGGCATTGCTGCTGCTGGGCGATATCGATTTTTTCAAACGTGTCAATGACGAGCACGGGCATAACGCCGGTGACATGGTCATCCGGTCGGTTGCTCAGGCCTTGCAGGATTGCATCCGCCCGATGGACACGGTGGCGAGGCTCGGCGGTGAAGAATTCGCGGTGATTCTTCCCAATTGCCCGCCGGCATTCGGGTTTGCCGTTGCGGAGCGGATCCGCAGCAAGGTCAAGAAAAACTCGGTTGAAGTCGCGCCGGGTGTCGATGTACGGGTGACGATCAGCCTCGGAGGCGCTTTCGCGCCGCAGTGGGTTCGATCGTCGGCATTGTTGTGGATCGAGCGCGCCGACCAGCAGCTCTACCGCGCCAAGGCCGAGGGACGCGACCGCACCTGCCTTGAGCAGGCGGCCGTGATGCAGGTCAGTGCGGAGGAAAAGAGTCTGTTGTTTGCCGTTTCCCAGTTTCAGGATATTGAATGAGTGCCGCGATCAAAACCACTCGCCCGGAAAAGGCCAGGCCTGGTGCCAGCCGGGCCCAGATTTCGGCGGTCACCAGCGGCAAAGGCGGTGTCGGCAAGACCTTCATGTCGGCCAATCTGGCTGCGGCATTGGCGCGTCGGGGCGAGCGTGTGCTGGTGCTCGATGCCGACCTCGGCATGGCCAACCTAGATGTCGTGCTGAATCTGTTTCCGAAAGTGACCTTGCATGATGTCTTCACTGGCAAGTGTTCACTCGACGAGGCCCTGCTGGCCGCGCCGGGAGGGTTCGATGCACTGCTTGCGGGCTCAGGTCTGGTTGAATACTCGCGCCTGACTGCCGAAGTTCGCGACAAGTTGCTCGAAGTTCTGCGCACCGTGGCACCGCGCTACGACCGCATCTTGCTCGATACCGGTGCCGGCATTTCAGACGTGGTGTTGTATACGGCTTCGTTGGCCGATGACATCATCATCGTCGCGACGCCTGAACCGACTTCGCTCACCGATGCCTATGCCACGATCAAGGTGTTGGCCGCGCAGCAAAGTCGTCGATTGATCAAGCTGATCGTCAACCAGGTCACCCGCCCGGGAGAAGGGCGCGTTATCCGTGGCCAGTTGCAGCAGGTGGTCGACCGCTACGTGACGCCGACGCTGGTGCGTGGTGCGGACGGCACGGCCGAGGCGCTCAAGCTGGTGCTGCTCGGCGAAGTGCCGGTCGATGCAGCGGTGCGCGAGGCGATCCAGAAACGCCAGCTTC
>JBBRID010000206.1:0-7318 GCA_038221635.1 Burkholderiales bacterium | reverse complement strand
CTGCTGGCGCTGCTGCACCTGCTGTCGATTGATCGACACCATCGTATTGAGTTCGGACAGCTTGTTCTCGTAGAGGCTGCGCTCTTCGTTGAGGATCTTCTGTTCCTGCACGTCGTTGGCGTTGCTCATCGCCGGTGGCTTGAATGCCGCACCTTCGGCCAGTGCACGCAGGCGTGCCTGACGAGCGCGCAATGCAAAGCCCTGCGCGGCGCTTTCACGCACACCGGACGTGGCCCGGGTTTCGTCGATCTTCAGCAGCAGTTGCCCTTCCTCGACGACGTCGCCCTCGCGGACCAGGATCTCAGAGACGATCCCGCCGTCAAGCGATTGCACAACCTGCAACTGCCGTGACGGAATCACCTTGCCGTCGCCCTTGGTGACTTCCTGCACGTGGGCGAGCGACGCCCAGATGATCAGCATCACGACGACGCCGATCGCTGCGCGAACGATGAACTGGGCATGTTGTGTCTTGCGGCGCGACATCACGACGTCGGCCTCCAGCTCGAATTTGGTGAACTGCGCCGCCATCGACGAATCGTCTTCGGCGCCGGTGCCGAGGATGCGGCGCGTCAGCGGCGCGAGTGCTTTGCGGATCGGCTCCATCACGGCAACCATCCCGCGGCTGATGACAACCAGCAGTCGCGGGCGGGGGTCGGCCTTGGGTGCTGCGCGCACCGATTTGACGGTGATTTCCTGTTCCATCAGGCTGCCCTCGCGATGCGGCCGCTGGCCAGTGCTTCCATGATGCGTTCACGCGGACCGTCGGCAACCACCTTGCCGCCGTCGATCACGATCACGCGCGTCACCATCGCCAGCATCGAGGTCCGATGAGTTACCAGCACGACGGTCTTGTTCTGGACGATCGCGCCGATGCGAGTCGTGATCTGACCCTCGGTAGAGAAGTCCATGGCGCTGGTCGGCTCGTCCAGCAACAGAACCGGCGAGTTGTGCAGCAGCGCGCGGGCGATGCCCACACTCTGGCGCTGCCCACCCGACAGCGATTCGCCGCGTTCGCCGACCGGCATGTCGAAACCTTCAGGGTGGCGATTCACGTAATCGATCAGACCGGCCGCTTCGGCCGCGGCCACCACCGCCGAATCGTCGGCGTAGGGCAGACCGAAGGTGATGTTCTCGCGCAGGCTGCCGAAAAACAAGGTCACGTCCTGCGACACGCTGGCGACGTTGCGTCGAACGTCCGCCGGATCGAGCTGGCGCAGATCGATGCCGTCGAGCAGCACTGCGCCGTCGGTGGGCTGGTACATGCCCATGATCAGCCGCTGGATCGTCGATTTACCTGAACCGACGCGACCGATCAGCGCCACCCGTTCACCGGCGGCAATCTTGAAACTGATGCCGTCGAGTGCCGAATCCTTGCGACCGGGATAGTTGAAGCTGACGTTGCGAAATTCGATGTCACCCTTCAATTGCGGGCGCTGGATGAAGGTCTTGCCTTCTGGGCGTTCGACCTCGTTGTCCATCATCTTGTTCAACGATTCGAGTGCCGTGCGCGCGCCCTGGTACTGCATCAGCAGGCCGATGATCTGGCTGGCCGGCGCGAGCGACCGCGACGACAACATGCTGGCAGCGATCAAGGCACCCATGGTCAGCTCGCGCTGGCTGATCAGGTAGACCCCGACCACGATCATCACGATCCAGACCATTTGAGTCAGGGTATTGGTCAGATACATCGCACGCGACGACAAGGCGCGGATCTTCACGTTGGTAGCGGCAAGGAACAGGTTGGTGCGCTCCCATTTCGCCTGGATCACGCCTTCCGCACCCTGAGCCTTGATGGTCTCGATGCCGCCCAGGCTTTCGATCAGCGTACCGTTGCGAAGCGCTGCTGCCTTGTAGGTTGTTTCGGACAGTTCATGCAGGCGGTGCTGCATCGAATAACCCATCACCAAAATAACCACGAAGGCAACGACCGGTGGGATCGCCAGCCACGGCGATATCCAGGCCAGCACGCCGATGAACAACAGTGCAAACGGCAGGTCGATCAAGGTCGTCACGGTACCCGAGGCGATGAAGTCGCGCACCTGCTCGAAGCCGCGCAGGTTGGAGGCGAACGAGCCGATCGATTGCGGGCGATTCTCCAGCTTCATGCCAAGAACCTTCTCCATCAGTGTGGCCGAAATCTTGACGTCGATGCGCGCGCTGGCCTCGTCGACAAAATGACTGCGCAAGGAGCGCATGATCAAGTCGGCACCGATGATCAGCACGACGCCGATCGACAGGGCCCACAAGGTTTCGACGGCGTTGTTTGGCACCACGCGGTCGTACACGTTCATCGAGAACAAGGGTGTTGCCAGGGCGAAGATATTGATCAGCAGCGCCGCCCACATCACGTCGCGATAGACGCCGCGCTGCTCGAGCACGGCACTCCAGAACCAGTGCTGCGCCTTGATCTTGCGCACCTCCGGCGTTCGCATGTCGAAGCGGAAGTGCGGGCGCACGAACAGCGTGACCCCGATGTAGCGAGCCTCGAGCTGCTCGCGGCTGAGTGTGATCGAGCCCTGTCCGGTCTCGGGCAGCAGCACCTTGGCGATCTGACCTTCCTGCTCCCAGCCAAGCAACACGCAGGCCTGGTTGTTGGCGAGGACCAGAATGACAGGCAAGGTGGCGGCGTCGATCTGGGCCAGGGCCAGGCGCTGCAACTTGGCCGCCATCGACGCGCGTGCGGCGGCTCGTTCGACGAGTTCGAGCGTCAATCGAGACGCGCGACCGGTACCCAGTGGCAGACCGGCCGACAACGAGGCGCGGGTAGCCGCAGCGCCATGCAATCGGCAGAGCTCGACCAGGCAATCGAGCAAGGGGTCGGGATGAATCAGATCCTCACGCAAGCGTGAGACACCCGTGATCACCGGCGCGCTCGCGGCCAAAGCGGCTTGAGGCTGATCGATGGTGACGGTTGCCGTCACTTTCTGCGGTCCAGCTGCAGCAGCTGGCGCGGGAACGAGTGGTGTGCTGGAGGAAGGATTCGACATGGATTCTTTTGGGTTTGCTCAGGGAATATCGGCGCAATGCATCTCGAATTGACCCTTTTTGCGGTCGGCGAAGAAATATTCCAGCGTCGCCCGAACGGTGCGAAATGCCAATTGATCCCAGGGAATCTCATGCTCCAGGAACAAGCGGGCCTCGATGGTTTCCGGCCCTGGCGCAAAGTCGGTATCGAGCAGGCGGGCCCGGTAATAGAAGTGAACCTGGCTGACGCGGGTCACGTTCAGCAAGCTGTACAGGCCCTGCATCTCGACGCGTGCGCCGGCTTCTTCGATGGTTTCGCGCAGGGCGCCGTCGGCCGTCGTTTCGCCCAGTTCCATGAATCCGGCCGGCAGGGTCCAGAAACCGAAGCGTGGTTCGATGTTGCGTTTGCACAGCAATATGTGCTCGCCCCACACTGGCAGCGTTCCGACGACATTGAGCGGATTCTCATAGTGCACGGTGTGGCATACGCTGCATACCGCGCGCTCGCGGTTGTCGTCCGCCGGAACCTCATAACGCACCATGCTGCCGCACTGCTTGCAGTGCCGTATCGAGCGAATTTCGAGCATGGCAGCGAGTGTAGCGGTGCACTTGAAAGCGGTTCCTTCGCAAGACCTGACAGCTGGCACTGAAAGCAAGATGGGGAGGTCGAATCGACCCGGCGTTGGCGTGGCATCATCGCCAGACGCCCATTCGCCAACCAAGGAATCAGTCATGAATTTTGTGATCCCCACCCCGGAACAAACTGCCATCCCGGTCCGTGGCGGAAACGACGCCTTCCCCGTTCGCCGCATTTATTGCGTTGGCCGGAACTACGTCGAACACGCCATCGAGATGGGATTCACCGGCCGCGAGCCGCCGTTCTTCTTTCTCAAGCCGTCCGATGCGATCCTCGTGGTGGCTGACGGTGACACCGGCGCGATGCACTACCCCAGTCTGACCAAGAGCCTGCACCATGAGGTCGAACTGGTGGTGGCGATCGGCAAGGGCGGTCGTGATATTCCCGCCGATCGGGCCATGGAGCATGTCTGGGGCTATGGCGTCGGGCTTGACATGACACGGCGCGATCTGCAGGGCCAGATGAAGAAGGAGGGGCGGCCCTGGTGCATCGGCAAGGCCTTCGACGAATCGGCACCGGTCGGTTCTATGGTCAGTGCCGCTGACTGCAACATCACCGCGGACACACGCATCGAGTTGAAGGTGAACGGCGAAATCCGTCAGCAAAGCGTGATCGGCAAGCTGATCTGGAGCATGCCGGAGATCATCGAACATTTGTCCAAGGCCTGGACCTTGCAGCCTGGCGACCTGATCTTCACGGGCACGCCTGAAGGTGTGGCCGCGGTTGTTCCCGGCGATCTGCTCGAAGCAACGGTCGAAGGCGTTGGCAGCCTCAGCCTGAAGATCATCGACTGAAGCTCTGGCAGGCCGCGTGCGCCGGACAGCGCCGGTCAGATCTGCATCGGCCCGGCATAGCCGGTCATCTCAAGATATCCGCGGCCGACCATGCGCCCACTGCCATCGCGCAGCGTGGCCAACCCCTCCCAATAGACGGAGCCGGTGCTGCGCCGGCTGTCGAGTTCCTGATCGTCGAACATTGCGGCCAGCGAAAACGCACCCGCCGGTGTGGTGATATCCCACTCGACCGGATAGCTGGCTTGCGTGTGCGGGCTGAGCCAGCGCCGGCGGGGCCGAAATTCGATCTCGGCCGGCGCGAAATTTCGAACCGAACCATCGGGCGCCTGCCAGCTGCCGCCGGCATACGCTGCACTGCCATCGGCATGGCGCACGCGAAACGCCGTCAGCGCGCCACCGTCGGCCAGGTTGATGCCGATCCAGTCCCAGCCCACCGCGTCAGCGCCCAGCACGCTATTGCTCCATTCATGGTCGAGCCAGGCCGTGCCGCGCACCCGCAGCGGTTTGCCGTCCAGCATCACGCGGCCCTCGGTTTGCAGTTGCGGCTGGCTGTAGTAGTGGCTCGCCTGCGCCGGATCGGGGCCCTTTCTCGACAGCCCACCGACCCCCTGCAACAGCGGCGCCCGGTCGGTTTTCAGGCGCAGGTCGAGGGCAAAGCCGGCCGCCGTGCTGTCGAGTCGGGCGTGGTATCGGCTGGCATCGTAATCACCTTCGCGCTGCAATCGCCAACCGCGCAACCAAACGTCGGTTTCGCCTGCCTTGGCTTCGGCGATGTCGAAGCCGGCGCGTGAGGCGCGTTGATCGTGCCGCAACCGGCGATCGGCGAGCACGCTGAGCGCGGCATGGGCGAAGACGATCTGCCGCGCTGCAAAACGGCTCGGATGATCAGCCGCGACGCCGGTGCGCAGGCGAAAAAAGGTTAACTGGAATCCGAAGTCGGGCCCCGCGCCTTGCCCGTCGACTGCCAGCGCTCCGGTGACGTACCACCACTCGATGTGAGTGTCTGGATGGGCACCGAAATCTGCGGGAAATACCAGTGGGCGCTGCGATACACCCATTGCCCTCGTGTCGTTGCTCGGTGCCGCCGCGCGGACAGTCGGCACGAATGCGGAGTTGCAGAACAACGGCAGGGCGATGAACTTTCTTCGATCCATGGCATCCAGCATCGCACAAGCCGGGCAGCCTTGATTGCCACCGGCCAGAATGTCGAGGCCAATCGTCTTCTTCTGCGACAAGAACATGCTGATCATCCGCAACCCCGATCACCGTTTGCACCAGGGCCGCAGCGAAATGTTCCGTGGTCTGCTGGTGCCATGTCACGAGCGAGCGGAACGTCTCGACCATGTGATGGCTGAATTGTCCCGACGGCCGATGGGCACGCTGCGTGAACCCGACGCCAGTGGTCTGGATCAGGCCTTGGCGGAGATCCATTCGCCGGCCTATCTGCAATTCCTCTCGCAGGCCTGGAACGATTGGCTTGCCATCGATCCAGCCAACCTGGAGCGCGATGCCTTGCCGTCGGTCTGGCCCGGTCGAGGCTTTCGCCACGACGTGGTGCCGGACAACTTTTCCGCGCGTCTGGGGCTTTATTCCTTCGATGCCGGTACACCGCTGACTGCCGGCAGCTGGCAGGCAGCGCGCACCGGCGCGGCCTGTGCGTTGACCGCGGCCCGAGCCGTCGCCAGCAGAGAAGCCGCCAGTGCGTTCGCGCTGTCGCGCCCGCCCGGTCACCACGCCGGTGCAGATTTCATGGGCGGCTATTGCTTTCTCAACAACGCGGCGCTGGCGGCGCAAACGTTGAGGAACGGCGGCTACGAACGGGTTGCCGTGCTCGACATCGACTACCACCACGGCAACGGCACGCAGGCCATTTTCTACAACCGGCCGGATGTTCTGACGGTTTCGCTGCATGGTGATCCGCACACCGAATACCCGTTCTACCTCGGGCATGCCGATGAACGCGGCGAAGCGGCCGGCGCGGGATTCAACCTCAATCTGCCGATGCCGCGTGGTACCGATTTCAAAGCCTGGCGCTCGTCGCTGGGGCGCGGGCTGGAGGCGGTATTCGCCTTCGCGGCGCAGGCGGTTGTCGTCGCGATCGGAGTCGACACCTTCGAAGGCGATCCGATCTCGGGTTTCAAGCTGCGCAGCGCAGACTACCTGGACATCGGCCGCGACATCCGACACGCTCTGGGCGATCTGCCAGTGGTCTGGACCTTCGAAGGTGGCTATGCGGTCGACGAAATCGGCGTCAATCTGGTCAACGTCCTCGAAGGTTTCGAGGCCTGAGTTTGCTCGACATCAGCCGGCTGCGCCCAAGCGTTGCACCTGCTCAGCCAGACGCTCGCGGGTGGCGCTGAAATCGGCGACGCGCGCGCGTTCCTGCTCCACCACCGCTGCGGGCGCACGGGCGACGAAGCTCTCGTTGCCCAGCTTCGCATTGGCCTTGGTGATCTCCCCGGCCAGGCGATCGATCTCCGTGCGCAGTCGATCGAGTTCGGCTGCGACATCGATTTCCACGTGTAATGCCATCCGAAGGCCGCCTTGCACTGCTGCCGGCGCGGCTTGGGTCGCGCGATCGAACTCTGTTTCGTCGTCAAAGGCGCGCACCTCGGACAGTTTGGCCAGAGCCTTCAGCAGGGGGCTGGCCTGAGCGATGAAACCGGCCTCGCCATGAACCAGCAACGGCACCCGTTCGGCCGGTGAGAGGCTCATTTCACTGCGTAGATTGCGACACGAACTGACGACCGCTTTCAGTTGCGTGACCCAGGCATCGGCGTGTGCATCGATGCGATCGAGTTGCGCTTGCGGGTAGTCCGCAGTGACGATGCTGACATCGGAGGTTTCCGGCTTGCGTCCCGCTACCACCGCCACCCGGTGCCACAGTTCAGCGGTGATGAACGGCGTGATCGGATGCAACAGG
>JBBRID010000205.1:0-7321 GCA_038221635.1 Burkholderiales bacterium | reverse complement strand
TGTCGGCCAAGTTCATCAACGACCGTCACCTGCCCGACAAGGTGATCGACGTCATCGACGAGGCCGGTGCGGCTCAACGCGTGCTGCCCAAGAACAAGCAGAAGAAGACGATCACCCGCAACGAGGTAGAGGAAATTGTCGCCAAGATCGCGCGCATTCCGCCGGCCAGCGTGTCCAACGACGACCGCTCGAAGCTGAAGAGCCTCGACCGCGACCTCAACAGTGTGGTGTTCGGCCAGGAGCCGGCGATCGAGGCCCTGGCTTCGGCGATCAAGATGGCGCGTTCGGGTCTCGGCAAGCCGGACAAGCCGATCGGCTCGTTCCTGTTCTCCGGCCCGACTGGTGTCGGCAAGACCGAAGTCGCCAAGCAACTGGCCTACGTGCTGGGTATCGAGCTGATCCGCTTCGACATGAGCGAATACATGGAGCGCCACGCAGTGAGCCGACTAATCGGCGCGCCGCCGGGCTATGTCGGCTTCGACCAGGGTGGCCTGTTGACCGAAGCGATCACCAAGAAGCCGCACGCGGTGCTGCTGCTCGATGAGATCGAGAAGGCCCATCCGGATGTCTTCAACGTGCTGCTGCAGGTGATGGACCACGGCACGCTGACCGACAACAACGGGCGCAAGGCCGATTTCCGCAACGTGATCATCGTGATGACGACCAACGCCGGCGCCGAAACGATGAACAAGTCGATGATCGGCTTCACTTCGGCACGCGAACAAGGCGACGAAATGGGCGACATCAAACGGATGTTCACGCCCGAGTTTCGCAACCGGCTCGATGCGATCGTCAGCTTCCGCGCTCTCGACCCCGAGATCATCCTGCGTGTCGTCGACAAGTTCCTGCTGCAGCTGGAAAGCCAGTTGACCGAGAAGAAGGTCGAAGTCACCTTTACCGACAAGCTGCGTACCTTCTTGGCCAAGAAGGGCTTCGATCCGCTGATGGGTGCGCGGCCCATGCAGCGCCTTATCCAGGACACGATCCGCCGTGCACTGGCCGACGAACTCCTGTTCGGGAGGCTGGTCGATGGTGGACGATTGACCGTGGATCTGGACGACAACGACAAGGTCGAACTCGACATCCAGCCGTTGAAGAAGATCGACAAGCCGAAGGCTGAACCGGCTACCGCTTGATCGATACCGATCAGCCGGGCCCCGGCAGGGCCTGTGCCGGATCCTGCTGAAAGTAACTTTGCAGCAGCCGGTAGACGGCGGGGTTCGAATCGATCAAGGCGTTCGGGTTGACGAAGAATGCCTCGGCCGCGACGGCGAAGAATTCCTCCGGGGCCTGCGCGCCGTATGGGTCGATGACGGAGTCGATGCCATGGTCGATGTCGGCGTCATCGGCACGATCGGGATCGTCGCCGACCAATTCGCAGAAGGCACGGTATTCGCGCTCCAGCACCTGCAGCCACTGCTGCCGGGCCTCGCGCGAAGGCAACAATGGCACGCCATCGGCCAACCCGTCGCGCATGTCGAGCACGTGGACAAATTCGTGGATGACCACGTTGTAGCTCTGGTCGGCAGTTTCGCCTGCCTCGGCTACATCGCGCCATGACAACATCATCGGCCCGCCCGACATCGCTTCTCCGCTAAGTGCCTCCTCATAACGGTGCACGACACCATCGTCGTCCATCAACTCGCGCTCGACCAGTACCTGGTCTGGGTGCACAACGATGCCGACGAAATCGTCGTAACACGCCAAGCCGAGCTTGAGAATCGGCAGGCAGGCCTGCACAGCAATCGCCACGGCGATCTTGTCGGTGACTTCCAGCCCGCCGGCGCCGGCGAATTCCTTGCGGGCCAGAAACAGGGTGCTGAAGCGACGCAGCTCGTGCAGATCGTCCGCACCTCGACGCGCGAGGAATGGATAACGCGCCAGCGTCGTGAACCACAGCGGATCGGGAATCGGCCGCTTCTCGAGGATGCGGCGTTCGCGCCAGACATTCCAGGCTGCAGAGCAGCGGGTCAGCAAACTTATGTTGCGGGCCACCGAATTCAGCGTGCGCCGGTGTTGTTGCTGGATGGGGAAAGAGACGGCAGAGCAGAAGGCGCAACAGGAGACGCAACAGAACACGCAAATGAAGGCGCAAGCCGCTCAAATCGACCGGCGGTCCAGGCCAGCACTTCCGCGCGGGCCGGCGCGTCGCAATCGTCCAGCTCCCAATCGCTCAGCACATGACGCAGCAGCCCGGGTGCCAGCGGCTCGCTGCCCGGACAGTGCGTATGGCCATGGACCAGCGCGCTGGCACCCGCTTCATGCAGCCACCGAACGGCCGACGCCGGATCGACATCGACCCAATCGAGACGGCTCGTCATCTGCTTGCGTTGCTCGCTTTGCTGGCGGATCGCCAATGCCTGCTCACGGCGCTGCTCGATCGGCATTGCCAGAAACGCGGCCTGCCAGGCCGGGCTTCTGACTTCGGCTCGAAAGCGCTGATAGGGCGTGTCGGCGATGCACAAGGCGTCGCCATGGCTCAACAGTATGCGTTGATCAAAAGCGATCAGCACGGCGGGATCGACCAGGGCCATCGCGCCGCAGGCTTTCAGCATCGTGTCGCCAACCAGAAAATCGCGATTGCCGTGCATGAAGGCGATCGCGCGACGCGACGATGCATCGGCAATCGCCTCGACACAGCGTGCCTCGAAGCGATCATTGCGTGAATCGTCGCCAACCCACAGGTCGAACAGGTCACCGAGTATGAACACCGCGTCGGCCGGGGTGCTGCTCAGGTGAGCCGCGAAGGCCTCAAAGGTTCGAGGTCGATCTTCTGCAAGGTGCAGGTCGCTGATGAAGTCGATCCGCTGCCAGGCGCGTGGTGCCTCGAACTCCCAGAAGCTCGGCAACGGGACAGCCGCCACGCTGGCCTCCGGGGGTCGGTCCATCATCGAGGTCGCAGCGAGCCCCGTTACTCGACGACTGTTGCGCGCTTGATCACCACCTCTTCGACCGGAACATCTTCCATGAAGGCCTTGCGTGCAGTCTTGGTCTTCTCGATCTCATCGACCACGTCGGTGCCGTCGACCACCTTGCCGAAAACTGCATAGCCCCAGCCGCTCGGCGACTTGGCGGTGAAGTTCAGGAAGTTGTTGTCGGTGGCGTTTATGAAGAACTGTGCGGTCGCCGATTGGGGATCGGACGTGCGGGCCATCGCCAGCGTGTAGTGGTCGTTCTTCAAGCCGTTGTCGGCCTCATTTTCGATCGGCGTGCCGGAGGCTTTCTGTTTCATGTCGGTATCGAAGCCGCCACCCTGGATCATGAAGCCCTTGATCACTCGATGGAAGACCGTGCCGTCATAGTGGCCGTCGCGCACGTACTGCAGAAAGTTCGCACTGCTGAGTGGCGCCCGTTCTTCGGCAAGCTCGATGCGGATCAGGCCATGGCTGGTGTGCAGATCAACTTGGGTACTCATGTCTGGTTCGTCTCGCATAAAGGGGATGAAAAAAAATGGCCACGGTCATCCCGCAGCCATGGCAACCAGGCACTAGGCCAGGTTGCCCTCGAAAACGACCTTCCAGCTGCCTTCGTTGCGCAGCCAGTATTGGCGCTTGAGTCGCGGACGAAGCTGGCTCGTTGAGGTTTCGGTAAAAGTGACCACAACCACCTCGCGATCGTCCTCCCACCAAACCACCGAAACCGCGTCGATCGTCGCAGGCGTCGACTGGCCGGCGCGCTTGCGTTCGGCACGGCCGATATCGGGGTCGCCGCCCGCATAAAACTGCGCCAGTCCATCGCGTTGCACGGCCGCGCGTGCAGTCTTCCAGGCCGCAAAGGTCTGCAGGAACTCGGAACGGCGTTGTTCGGCGGCCTGCTGGCTGACCCACTCGATCTTCTCGGCGATCAGGATCGGCGTTTCCTGGCGCTCGACGATGCGGGTCAACTCCATCATGTCAGGATTCGACACGGCAACACAGCCGTCGGTGGCCATCGGGGCCCGGCTGAACAGCGAGGTCGGAACCCCGTGCAGCCAGATGCCGCTTCCGGTGCGACCTTTCATCTGGTCGTATTGATTGGGGTAGTTCAATGCGATGGCCGCTGCGCCGTAGCGATCCTCGAGCGACGGATCGCGCAGGCGGGCATCGGAAATCCGGCCGGTGCCGAAATAGACGCCGATCGGCGTTCGCAGGTCGCCTTCGACCCGTTTGGCCAGCCCCAGCTTGCCGACCGAGCTGTAGTAATCATTGCGCAACACCAGCCCGGCGGGCGTATTCAGAAACACGTAAAGGCGCGATTTGGAGACGTCGACCGCGATGGCATGGCGCACCGACCGGTCGAGTTTGACGAACTGCGCCGGCACCGAGCCGGTCGGCGGGCGGTGGCCAGCGGCGATCACGCGCGCCCGCGCCTCGGCCACCAGTTCACGCAGCCGCTCGCTGGCTTCGGAGCGCAGCGGCTGGTTGACGGCGGCAAACTCGTCGGTCGGCGTGGTCAATGTTGTCAGCAGATCGGCATAGACCAATTGCGCCAAGCCGAAATTCGGCATGTCCTGAGCCAGCTTGGCAGCTTCTTCGAGCGCCAGCCGCGCCTGCGAGGTGGCGATCAAGCCATAGATGCGCAGCAAGCGCGCATCGGCCGACGAGGGCGTGCCGGAAGCCGAGGCCAGCAATTCATCACCCTTGGCAAAAATCGGCTGCAGCGCGTCGAGCGCACGCGCATTGGCTGCCGGCGAGGCGGCGAGGGCTAACGCTGTGCTTTCCGTGCTTTCCGTGCCTTGTGCGGCATTGGCAGTGGCCATGGCACTCCGGCTCGAACCGTCGGCGCCCCCCAGCGGGCTTTTCCACAAACCGGTCGTCAACAGCGCGACAGCCAGGATGCCAACCGCAAGCAAGCCAAGCCGTGCACGGCTCGACAACGCCGTGCCACTATTCGAAGCCTCGCGATCGACCGAAGTCTGGCCGACCGAGTCGGGCCGTCCATCGATCACGGCAACTCGTCCTCTTCCTGGATCAGCCAGCCGCCCGAATCGCCTTTCACCATCGACATGCGCTTGCGGCTGGTCTCGGCGAACCCGTCGCCACGGTAGCGTTGTGTGAACGTGGCGACGACCTTGTCACCGCGTGCAACGAATTGCGGTTTGTCGATTTCGACCGAGATCTTCTTCTTCGAAACGATTCGCGAACGGCGTTGCTCGATCCAGTCGGCGCGTGAGGCATGTTTGTCACGACCCGCAAAATCCGGCGTGTAGGCCGCGACGTAGGCATCCATGTCGCGCTGACTCCAGGCTGCGGCCCAGGCTTCGATGGCCGACTGCACCTCGCCAAAGGCGGCTGGCGATGCCGTCCGCGCAACCGGCGCCGTTGCGACCGAAGTTGCCGAACCACTGACCACCGGGGCAGTCGTCGCGGCGGTCGAAAGGGGCATGCTGGGCTGCGGAGCCGGCGCGGTTGCCGTGATTCGGGAGCCGGCCGGCGCCGCCGCGAATTCGCGATTGCTGCCGTTCAGGTTGACCCGGTATTCGCCCAACGACAGCGACATGCGGTCTCCGACCAGCAACAGCAGATCGATATCGGGTGCGATGCTGGCATCGGGCAAACGCTCTAGCCGCAGCACAACCTGGCCGTTCGGCCCGCTCTGCGACGTGATGTTCACTTGCTGCAGTGCTGGCGCATAACGCATGCCGGCCACGCCGTAGGCATCCTTGGTGGCTATGCGGGCACGGATGTCAGCTGGATCGAGCGACGCCTTGTCGGTCAGCGTGATTTCGGCATAAGCCGGTTGGCCGGGCGGCGTGTACAGCCGCAGCGTTCCGAATTCGATCGCCAGCGCCGGGCTGCTGGCTCCGATGCCACCCAGGAGCACGAGACATCCGCCTCGCAGCAGCAACCGCCACGTTGCCCAAAAAACTTTCAAAGACATTGCCATCAAGAACCCACCGACTCCTTTCGGATCAACCAATTTCCATTGCGCTTGACCAATTCCAACTCCTTGCGACCTGTGACCTTCAACTGATCGGCCGAATAGTCCTGCCTGAACGCAACCTTGGCGGCATCATCGCCGATCAATTCGACAGTCACGCCCGACAACTCGACCGAGATGCGAGTCTTGTTAAGGATACGAGCCCGCCGGCCCTCCTGCCATTTCGACGCCGAACCATCGCCACCCGAAAAACCCGGCACATATGAAGCAACGTAGGCATTGATGTCTTTGCGCTCCCAGGCGCTCGCCCAGGCGCTGACTGCCGCCTGCACGTCTTTTGCCTCGTCGCTAGAACGTCGCTGCGCCGCGTTTGCGGTGGCCGGGCGCACCTTCGATCCGTTGCCGTCGTTGGACGATTCCGGAGCCGGCCCCTTGGGAGGTGCAGGCGGCTCGGCCGGTGCCGGTGATGGCGCTGCGACAGGCGGTGCCACTGGCGGAGCGACCGGTGGCGAAATGGGTGGCGATATGGGTAGTGCCGCGGGCGCGGCATGCGGCACAGCTGCCACAACCACCACCGCCGGCGCATCCTGGCGGCTGCCGGCCAGCGTCTTCAGCATCGACAATTTTGGTGTGCCAGCACTGTCGTCGATCTGCAGGGCCCGGGCGTAGGCGCGGCTGGCCAGTCGCACATTCAGTGACGACAGGTTTTCATACGCGGTGTTGTAGCTGGGACGGCTGCGCACTGCGGATTCGAGTGCGGCACGGGCCTTGTCGATCTGCCCTTGTTCTGCATACAGCACGGCCAGATTGTTCATCGGCTCGGGCAGCGTCGGATAGTCGCGGCTCATGCGCTCGAACAGGGCAATCGCCTCAGCGGTGCGCTTCTGGTCGACGAGCAGCACACCTTTTTGAAAGCGCAACTGCGCATCGTCGGGGTTTCGGGCGAGCAAACTCTCGACCTTGCGCAAGGCTTCGGCCGAGCGACCCGCGTTGACCAGGTCCTGGATCTCGTTCAGACCCGTCGATGGCAGGTTGGCGAGCAACGGCGAAACGACCGCAAGCCCCGCAAAGACCACAGCAAATTGCCTGAGGTTCGACGCGCTGTTCACTGCTGGACCACTGCCACGGTGATGGTCACCGGCTGAGCCGGAACATTCTGCATCGGGCCCGACGACTGGGTTTGCACCGCCGCGATCTTGTCGACGATGTCCATTCCAGAAAGCACCCGGCCGAACACCGCATAACCATTGCCGTCGCGCGAATTCGCCGAATTGAGGAAATCGTTGTTCTTCAGGTTGATGAAGAATTGCGACGTCGCTGAGTCAGGCGCTGAGGTGCGCGCCATCGCAACCGTGCCACGGTTGTTGTCCAGGCCGTTCTTGCTTTCCAACGGAATCGGCGGGCGGGTCGGCTTTTGACTCAGATCGGGGTTCATGCCGCCGCCCTGAACCATGAAGTCAGG
>JBBRID010000204.1:0-7330 GCA_038221635.1 Burkholderiales bacterium | reverse complement strand
CCAGCGCCAGTCTGAGACAGGCCTCCGCGGCATCGGCGTCGGCACCGTTGCCGAGCAGATCGACCAGCACCGCGGTGTCGATGGCAATCGTCACCTCCGGGTCACCTCAGGTCGAGGCATTCAGCGCAGACCGCGGGTCAGGTCGTCCGCCGTTGTGCCGGACGGCAATTTGAAGCGACCTCTGGCCCTGGAAATGGCGTCGTCGACATTCTTGCGCAGGATGATGCGCCCGGCGTCGAGTTCGACCTTCATGGTGCTCCCTTTGGTCAATCCGAGGGCATCCCGCACCGCCTTGGGGAGTGTGATCTGACCTCGTTCTGCGACGGTGACTTCCATGACAATCCTAAAAGTATGCGCGAATTGTACATACTTCTTTCTGCATACCAAATCAGGGATTCGCCTTCATGACCCGCTGCGCCGTTCAGCAAAAGCCCGCGTTCAGTTCCTCAACAACGGCAGGCTCTGGCCTGGCTCCCCCAGCTGGGCGGGTGTCGTGCCGTCGGCCGCGGGCAATGTCACCCGGGCTGCTGCGGCGCGTGCGCGCGCTTCGGCATCGGTTTGCGCCGTCCGCTGGGCCGTCTGGGTGCAGGCGTCGACCATGCGCTGCCCGAGGGTCATGTTCATCAGCATCGATTTGACCGGAATCTGCAGCCATACGACACCTTCCGCAACGTCCTGCAGCCGCACCGCGCCGGTGGCTGTCTCGTCGGGAACCATCCGGTAGGACTTGTTCTTGTACTTGACGCGAAAGGCCCCGAAGTGCGTGGTGTCGGGCTCGATCAGCACAGTCTGATCAAATTCACACACGGCTCGTCCGATCTGCACGAGTTGCGCAACGTCGATCTGGGCTTGCGACAGTTCAGGTAACGGCGCCTCGATTGGGCTTGCCTTGGCACTCGATTTGCGCGACTTGCTCTTCGACGACTGGGTAGTTTTCGACGCCGGGGATTTCGAAGACGACGCCGTCTTTGCGTTCTTGGTCGTCGCTGCCGATGCGTCGCCAGGTGACAACCCCAGTGCAAGGATGATTGCACAGGCGACGACGGGTACTGCTGATCTCATTCGCGACTCCAGACTTCCGCGAGCTTGCGGCGGGTGCCGACATCGGTCGGCTGGTCGTCATTGTGGGACAGGCCGCCACATCGGCCAATCGGGATTGACCACACTCCATTCAATCGTCGCCGAACCATGCTTGTTCGATTTCACGCGGCAATTGCTGACCGCGCGCGCAGGACGTGCGATGCGCACGCTCGATCACTTGCCAGAAATAGCGATAACTGGCGCGATCATGCAGTGTGTCGTCGTGGCGTATCGGTGCCCACTGCGCGGCCTGTGCGGCATGGATGATCTCGATCGCCTGATCGACCTCGGCCGCGCTCGGCGTGAAGGCCTCGACGATCGGCTCGATCTGTGCCGGGTGAATGCTCCACATCCGTGTGTAGCCGAATTGCCGCGCGGCCCGGCTGGCCGCCTCCTGCAACGCCGACGCGCGCTTGAACTCGGTGACCACGCAATGCGACGGCACCTTTCCATGGGCATGGCAGGCTGCCGCGATCTCCAGCTTCGCGCGTACCACGAGGGGATGTTCGAATTGGCCGGCCACGCTCATCGCCGTCTGCGGTATCGCGCCACGATGGGCGGAGACAAAGTCCATCAAGCCGAATGACAGTGACTCGATGCGTGGATGCTGAGCCAATGCAAAGACCTCGCGCAGCGCGCCGTGTGTCTCGACCAGCGCGTGCAGTGGAATGGCGCGTTTCAGCCCCCAGCTGCGCGCCGCAAGATCGATTGCATCGGCGGCACGCTGCAGATCTTCAAGGCCATGAAGCTTCGGGATCATCAGATAGGCAACGCGAGCGCCGGCCTTTGAGACGATGGTCTCGACCACCCGCTCAAACGCCGGATGACCGACCGGCACGATGCGGGCGCCAACCCGATCGTGCCGGTTGGCTGTCGACATGATCAACTCGGCGATCAACTGTGCGTGTTCGCCTTCAGCACCGACCGGCGCGCCATCTTCGTTGTCGAGCGTGACGTCGAATACCGGGCCCATTTGCGCCTGCAGTTCCAGGCTCTTGCGCATGCGCGCCTCGACGCCGGAGTAGTGATCGCAGACCGGCGGCAGGAGCGTGCCCTGGCCGGCCTCGAACAAGGCCTCGCGTGGATGCATGGCGGCACTCAAGGCAGGGCTCGCCGATCTTCAGAGCAGGTGCTTGACGCCGTCCTGTTCTTCCTGCAGTTCGGCCAGCGTCTTGCCGATGCACTCTTTCGAGAAGGCATCGATGTCAAGCCCTTCGACCAGCTTGTATTCGCCGCCTTCACAAGTGACCGGGAAGCCGAACATCACATCTTTCGGGATGTCGTAGTCGCCATTGCTCGGAATGCCCATCGTGACCCACTTGCCATTGGTGCCGAGCGCCCAGTCGTGCATGTGATCGATGGCCGCGTTGGCTGCCGATGCCGCTGACGAAACGCCACGCGCTGCAATGATCGCCGCGCCGCGTTTGCCCACCGTGGGCAGAAAGACTTCCTTGTTCCAGACCTGGTCGTCGATCATGTCCTTGACCGGTTTGCCGTCGACGGTGGCGAAGCGGTAGTCGGCATACATGGTTGGCGAATGGTTGCCCCAGACCGCGAGCTTTTCGATGCTCGCCACCGGCTTGCCGGTCTTGGTGGCGATCTGGCTGAGCGCACGGTTGTGGTCCAGGCGCAGCATCGCGGTGAAATTCTTGCGCGGCAGGTCGGGTGCACTTTTCATGGCGATGTAGGCATTGGTGTTGGCCGGGTTGCCGACCACCAGAACCTTCACGTTGCGGCTGGCTACGGCGTTCAGGGCCTTGCCCTGGGCCGTGAAGATCTGCGCGTTGGCCGACAACAAATCCTTGCGCTCCATGCCCGGGCCACGCGGGCGGGCGCCGACCAGCAGCGCGTAGTCGGTGTCCTTGAATGCAGTCATCGGATCGCTGTGGGCTTCCATGCCGGCCAAGAGCGGGAATGCGCAGTCTTCGAGTTCCATCATCACGCCTTTCAGCGCTTCCTGGGCCTTGTCGACGGGTACTTCGAGCAGTTGCAGGATCACCGGCTGATCCTTGCCGAGCATTTCGCCCGAGGCGATGCGGAACAGCAAGGCGTAACCGATCTGGCCGGCGGCACCGGTAACGGCGACACGAACGGGGGATTTGCTCATCTGAATTCTCCAGGCAGGGCGAACAGTTCGAGAAAAGTGAAAGACGGAAAGGCGGGGTGCAGACGAGGCGGAAGCGACGAAAAGTGTCGATCGTCGAGTCCGAAACGGCTGCACCCCCGGGCAAACCATGAGTGTAGTGCCAGCATGCCGATCCGCAATGGACGGGCGCTTCGATGCCGGTCATCTTCTATCTTATAGAAGACATAGCGCAAAATGGTGTCTTCGAATGGACGCCCGGCAGCACGTGTGCTGCAATAGGGATCATGCGACTGAATGCGCAGGCGTCGAGCAACGCCAGCCCCTCCGAGATGGCCGACAGCCCCACCGAGCATTTCGCAGGCCTGTTGCCTGCCGGGTCATCGCGCACCATCGATCCCGCCGCTGACGGCCCGTCGTTCAGCCCCCTCTATCGCCAAATCAAGACCTTGATGACGCGCAGCCTGCAGGCCGGCGAATGGCGGCCAGGCGAGGCCATCCCGAGTGAGATCGAGCTGGCGGCGCGATTCAAGGTCAGCCAGGGCACGGTGCGCAAGGCAATCGACGAGCTGGCGACCGAGAACCTGCTGGTGCGACGCCAAGGCAAGGGAACCTTCGTCGCCACCCATTCGGCGCAGCAGGCACAGTACCGTTTTCTTCGGCTCGCCGCCGACGATGGCCTGGCTGAACCCGCGCAGCGCCGCTTCATCGATTGCCGGCGATTGCGTGCGCCGGCCGACGTAGCACGCGCGTTCGGCATCAAGTCGGGCGATGCCGCGGTGCAGGTCCGGCGCGTGTTGTCGTTCCAGGGTCGTCCCGTCATCTTCGACGACATCTGGCTGCCTGGTCGATTGTTCAAGGGGCTGAGTGCGGAGCGCCTGAGTGGTTATCGCGGCCCGATGTATGCGTTGTTCGAAACCGAATTCGGCGTCCACATGGTGCGTGCTGAAGAGAAGATCCGCGCGGTCGCAGCCGACGCGGCCGCCGCTGAACTGCTCGGTGTGGCGCCGGGCAGCCCCTTGCTAAGCGTCGAGCGTTTGTCGCTCACCTACGGAGACCGCCCGGTCGAGTTGCGGCGCGGCCTCTATCACACCGAAGCGCACCACTACCGCAACGAGTTGAACTGACGCGCTGGCGTAAGCCTGTAGTCGGGTTGCTGCGATGCAATAAACTCTTTTGATTCGATACACATTTTCACAACAAGGCCGCGCATGGCAACAGAACCTCTGAAGCAGCGTCCGGAATTCCGGAATATCCACATCACACAGCTCGCCGGCTATCGGCTGCCGTTGGCTGGACTGGTATCGATCCTGCACCGCATCAGCGGGGTGGTGATGTTTCTGCTGTTGCCGTTCATCATCTGGATGTTCGACACCAGTGTGACCTCGGAGATCTCCTACGAGCGGTTCACGTCGGTGTTCCGCTTCGGTGCACTGGGCCTGCCCGGCTTTGTCTTCAAGCTGGTGGCGCTGGCCTTGATCTGGGCCTTTTTGCACCACCTCATCGCGGGGTTGCGGCACCTCTGGATGGACATGACGCATGCGGTAGACCTCGGTTTCGGCCGATCGAGTGCCATCGTGACGCTGGTCCTGAGCGTGCTGCTGACGCTGGCTCTGGGTTTCAAACTTTTCTTCTGACCGGCAAGCACTCATGGCACAGAATTTTGGATCGAAACGCATCGTCGTAGGGGCCCACTACGGCTTGCGCGACTGGTTGTCGCAACGGGTCACCGCCGCCCTGATGGCGCTGTTCACCTTGCTCGTCGTCGTGCAGGTCTTGCTGCCTGGCGAGATGGACTATTACAAGTGGTCGGCGATCTTCTCGTCTCAGTGGATGAAGGCGCTGACCTTCGTTGTGATCGTTTCGCTGCTGTACCACGTCTGGGTCGGCATGCGTGATGTCTGGATGGATTACGTCAAGCCGGTTGGCGTGCGGCTGCTGCTGCAGATTTTCACCATTGCCTGGCTGGTCGGCTGTGCGGGCTGGGCAATCCAAGTGTTGTGGAGACTGTGATGCAAGGTGTGACAAGAAGAAGATTCGACGTTGTGATCGTCGGCGCTGGTGGCTCCGGGATGCGTGCGTCGCTGCAACTGGCGCAGGCCGGTCTCAACGTGGCGGTGCTTTCCAAGGTTTTTCCGACGCGTTCGCATACGGTTGCGGCGCAGGGCGGCATCGGCGCGTCGCTCGGCAACATGAGCGAGGACAACTGGCACTTCCATTTCTACGACACCGTCAAGGGTTCGGACTGGCTGGGTGACCAGGACGCCATCGAGTTCATGTGCCGCGAGGCGCCGAAAGTGGTCTACGAGCTCGAGCACTTCGGCATGCCGTTCGACCGCAACCCGGACGGCACGATCTACCAGCGGCCGTTCGGCGGCCACACCGCCAATTACGGCGAGAAACCGGTGCAGCGCGCCTGCGCGGCGGCCGACCGCACCGGCCACGCGATGCTGCACACGCTGTATCAGCAAAACGTCAAGGCGCGAACCAATTTCTTCGTCGAGTGGATGGCACTTGATCTGATCCGCGATGCCGAAGGCGACGTGGTCGGCGTGAGCGCGCTCGAAATGGAAACGGGTGACTTGCACATCCTCGAGGCCAAGACGGTGTTGTTGGCCACGGGCGGTGCGGGCCGGATCTTCGCCGCATCGACCAATGCCTTCATCAATACCGGCGACGGCTTGGGCATGGCGGCGCGCGCCGGCATCCCGCTCGAAGACATGGAGTTCTGGCAGTTCCACCCGACCGGTGTGAACAATGCCGGCGTGTTGCTGACCGAGGGATGCCGTGGCGAGGGGGCGATCCTGCGCAACAGCAACGGCGAGCGCTTCATGGAGCGTTATGCTCCGACGCTGAAGGATCTGGCGCCGCGCGATTTTGTCTCGCGCTGCATGGACCAGGAGATCAAGGAAGGCCGTGGCTGCGGCCCAGACAAGGACTACATCCAGCTCGACATGACGCACCTTGGCGCCGAGACCATCATGAAGCGGCTGCCCAGCGTCTTCGAGATCGGCCACAACTTCGCCAACGTCGACATCACCAAGGAGCCGATCCCCGTCGTGCCGACCATCCACTACCAGATGGGCGGCATTCCGACCAACGTCAACGGACAGGTCGTGATTCCGAAAGACGGCAGTCCGAACAGTGTCGTCAACGGGCTGTTTGCGGTCGGCGAATGTTCATGTGTCAGTGTTCATGGTGCGAACCGACTGGGCACCAATTCTCTGCTCGACCTGCTGGTCTTCGGGCGTGCAGCTGGCAATTTCATCGTCGGGCAGGATCTGAAGAAGCAGACACACAAGCCGTTGCCGGCGGACGCAGTCGATGCGACGCAGGCGCGGCTGGCGCGGTTCGAGTCGACCAAGGGTGGTGAATACGCTCAGGACGTGGCCAATGACATCCGCAAGGCGATGCAGACCCACGCTGGCGTGTTCCGCACCCAGGTGTCGATGGACGAAGGCGTGGGCAAGATCAAGGAGCTGGCCGAGCGTGTCAAGGGCATTCACCTGGCCGACAAGTCGAAAGTCTTCAACACGGCGCGCATCGAGGCACTCGAAGTCGAGAACTTGATCGAATCGGCGCTGGCGACAATGGTGTCGGCCGCGGCGCGCAAGGAAAGCCGCGGTGCACATACCGTCGACGACTACGCCGACTCGCCGGAATTCCCGAACGGCCGCAACGATGTCGAGTGGCTCAAACATACGCTGTGGTTCAGGGAAGGGAACCGGCTGGACTACAAGCCTGTCAATCTGAAGCCGCTGACGGCCGAATCGATTCCCCCGAAGGTCCGCACGTTCTAGCCACGGGCCACGAAACCGATACCGAAGGACCGCGGCCAGCTCCGGCCGCTGCTGAAAGAACTTCATGACCAAGCGCGTTTTCAATATCTATCGATACGACCCCGATGCCGACGCCAAACCCCGCATGCAAACGCTCGAGGTCGAGCTCGACGGCAGCGAACGCATGTTGCTGGATGCGCTGAACAAGCTGAAGGCCGTCGATCCGAGCCTGAGCTTCCGTCGCTCGTGCCGGGAAGGTGTGTGTGGTTCGGATGGGATGAACATCAACGGCAAGAATGGCCTGGCCTGCTTGACCAACATGCGTACGCTGCCCGGCGTGGTGACCTTGAAGCCGCTGCCCGGCCTGCCGGTGATTCGGGACCTGATC